>CAMWXB010000062.1 GCA_947178125.1 uncultured Lachnospiraceae bacterium
AATTCTTAGTACCGTTGCGTTTTTAGCGGAGCGAAAGCGTGCCGCATGGTGGAAACTTTTTTATCCCCGCCCACACGGGAACCGGCTCCGCCCGCTGTAATCCAACTCTAAGTTATTTGGAAGTATTTATAGAATAAACAGAAAAAACGAAGATGGTACGGATGAAAAATGAAAGAATTTCTTACAAAAAGCCACACAATTACTTAACGTAACGTGTGGCTGAAAAGTATATGCAGACATCACCGGAAACTGAATGCGATAAGAAATTCTGCTTATATCCCAATCTCAACATCAGCCGATTCTATCGTCGCTTTTCTGTGGGCGATCATGATCACCGTTTTGTTCTCTTTCAGTTTTCCAATCGCTTCCTGGATCAACTGTTCTGATTCATTATCCAGCGCAGAGGTCGCTTCATCAAACAATATGATCGGAGCATCTTTTAATATCGCTCTGGCAATCGCCACGCGCTGGCGTTCCCCTCCCGATAAGGAATGTCCCCTGTTGGAAATGACGGTATGGTATCCGTTCTTCTGCATCAGGATAAATTCATTTGCATTTGCCCGCTTTGCCGCTTCCATGACTTCTTCATCCGTTGCATCTGCTCTTCCGTATCTGATATTTTCCAGAATGCTTGTTTCAAATAAATACGGTTCCTGCGGTACATAAGCAATCATTTTCCTTGCCTTTTCCAGCCCAAGCATTTCCAGCGATTTTCCCAAAATTCTGATATCGCCCGTATAATCAGGATAAAAACCCAGCATCAGTTTTGCCAATGTACTTTTGCCGCATCCCGATGTTCCTGTCAATGCAACGTTCTTGTCTTTTGGAATCACCAGGGTTTTATGTTCGAATACTTTGTGGCCGTCGTCATATGCAAATGTAAGGTTTTCTACTTCGACCGCATATGGATTCCCTGTCTCTGTCCCGGTCTCTTCCACTGCCTCCTCTTCTGCCATTGCAGTCCGCCTTCCCGTATCCGTTTCTTCTTCCTGCTCCAGAAATGCAAATACTTTTTCCGCATAGGCCGCACAATTGATCAGTTCAGGGTAATATTTCCCTAATTGCAAAAAGCGGAAACTGAGCGCTCCATACATCGTATAGATAGCAGCCACCTCTCCGATCGTCACCATATGATTGTTCAGAAAATAAATTCCGACAACAAGAAACATCAATGCGCATAACAGATCAAATCCTACATTAAACGATTCCAGCAGACTGCTCAGACACATTTTCCTTTTTTGTGCCTTTATGAAGAACCCGTTCGCATGAATATACTGTTTTTCTGTCCGATGTTCATTGTCATATAGTTTGCATATCTCCATTCCTGCAATCAGGTTGGAGAGTTTCTCGACCATGACCGCATTTTGTTTTGTCATATATTTTGCCACCCGCTTCATCGGCTTCGATAACGACGCATTTACAAGCAGCAACAGCACATTTAAGATGATCAGAACAAGCGTCATCATAGGATTTAGCAGGATCATGGCCAGAACATACACCAGAACACTGATGATCGGGGCAAGCACCCGCCGCAGTCTGGAAGTATATATTTCCGACGCCTTGTCTGTATCAAAAACCAGGCTTGATATGATTTCCCCGCTATGATGCGTATCATAGTACTTCATCGGAAGCAACATCGACTTTGCGAATACTTTCTGCTTCACCTCGACGGATGCTCTTTTCGCCTCATTATTGTATAAATTCATAAATATTACGGCAATCATGATCGAAAAAAGTGCAGCAATCATATTTACAGGCAGCACATAATATAATTTCATTATATCCCCACTCTGCGCTATATCAAAAATAAATTTCACAAAAACAGAACCGGCCACATCAAACAGGGCGCTGAACGCCGTCATCATAACTATCGCAAGAAGATACCCCGGAAGCCTGTTTCCCATCATTTTCATATATCGTAAAAATGTATCATTATGCTTCATAACACACCTCCTGCTGTATGCCTTCCTTTTTGTAAAGATTGGCATATACTCCATCCATATCGATCAATTCCTGATGTGTTCCGGTTTCGACCACTTTCCCCTTATCCATCACAAGAATCTTATCGGCATTTATGATCGTAGATAATCTATGAGCGATGATGACTATCGTTTTGTTTTTCTTTAATTCTTCCGCCGCAAATACACTGGCGATCGCAGTTTCCGTTCCTGCATCCAGAGCGGATGTAGGCTCGTCCATAAGAAAAACCGGGGCATTCTTTAACAGCGCTCTGGCAATCGATATCCTCTGCTTCTCTCCGCCGGACATCTTCGCGCCGCGTTCGCCGACTAAAGTATCATAACCTTCCGGCATGCTTTTTATATGATCATGAATGCAGGCCATTTTGCACACATCTTCAATCAACGCATTGGAAGCCGTCCCGTTTCCATAGGAAACATTTTCGGCAATCGTATCGGGAAAAAGAAATACATTCTGTGTAACAATTCCAATTTTTGCTCTGGCGGCATCCAAATCCAGATCACCGAACGGCTTCCCCATAAACAGACAGCGTCCCTGCTTTGGCGTTTCAAAACCGCAGAGGATTTTAAATAAAGTGGATTTCCCGGCTCCGGAACTTCCTACAATCGCTGTGATTTTCCCTTTTTCAAAAGATATATTTAAGGTATCCAATACCTTCCTGTCCGGATTGGCATCATACCAATAGGAAACATTTTCTAATATGACCGTATTCTGTCCTTTGTAATCTTCTTCCGGCATCTGCGTTCCGCCAGTTTCTCTGGGTGCATCGAGCAGGTCATTGACACGCCTCATCGAAACAGACATTTCTCTGGCATCATTGATGCGGAATGGGAGTTCACCGATTGGCGTAACGATTTTGGTCAACAGTACCTGAAATGCCACCAATTCTCCTATTGACAGGTTTCCGGATAAAACCTCTGCCAGCGCAAATAACGTACAAATGATATTTGGAAGCCATTTCGTCAGGCTTTCAATCGCATAAGAGATTGCCTGTATCCGATTCCTTGCATATTCATTTTTCAAAATGCCCTCTGCGATATCATTGATTCTTTTATTCAGCACATCATATAAAAGAAAAGCTCTCTCTACCACGATTCCCGAAACCGCATCCTGTGCCGCCTCAGTCAATTCATCATATTTACCGCGCCTGTTCACAGCCAGTTCTTTCAGTCTTTCGGCAATTTTACCGCTGATAAAAAGCACGGCCGGATAACACAAAAGAATACCGAGCATCAGTCTGAAATCCATCATAATGATCGAAACGCTTAAAGTAATGATCGTCACTGCATACTGAAATATCTCCGGCACGATTTCTGAAAATAATTCTCCCATGTTTCCGATATCAGATGTCAGCTTCGTGATCAGGGCGCCGGCATTATTTTCAACATAACTCATTTTGACTGACGCCAGATTTTTGACCGTCATTTCTTTCAATTCTTTCTGAATCCTGATGCTGAACATATTTCCGCTGACCGTTTTCAGAAAAGCAAGTGCCATTGATACCAGTATCAGTCTTAATGTTGTAATGCTTAACGCAGCAATATCAACCACCCGGTCTGCCAGCATATCGTTTATAGCTTCTGAAATCAGTCCAGCGCCGCGGACAACGAGCGCTGACAAACAATATGATAATATGATAAAGATTAAAAAATAATGAATGCTCCCTGTTACGATTCCTGCAAAATGATTTTTCTTTTTCATATCTGCTCCTCCCTTCACACTAGCCTCCATGCCACTTCCCGGCGGCACAAATCATCAATGGGAAGAACGCCGTATTTCAGGCGTTCTTTCGTGTGAGAAAGATTTGCTTCTGGCAAATCGTAGAACTTCTTCACGTTTCACCTTCAGGTGAAACTTAAGCATGCCATTGCTGCGAGTGTTAGAAGTTCTTCTCACACTATTATATAGTTTAAAATCAACTTTTTCATTCAAAATAAGAGCATAATCATTGCATTTTCTATAAAATAATGCTATCGTCAAATAAAAAACAGGAGAATATTTATGCCGATTCCTTTAAATCCGGGTGAAACCATTTATGTAGAAAGAAAAGTGAGGCCATCCGATTATGCCATGCCTTCTATGGCAGCTGCTTTTGACCACTATACCCTTGGCTTACAGGTCAGCGGCGACCGAAAATGGTTCTCCTACGAAACCATCCAGATTGCGCATGCCGGTAATGCCGGTCTGATGAAACCAAACGTCTTCCATCGGAATCTTCCTCTATCCGACGAACCATATGACCGCTATCTGATAAAATTCCGCTACGAAGCAATCCAACCGGTAACTGCACTAATCGGGGAAGCCACTTTTGATAAAATCTGTATGCACTATTTATCTTTTGATCCTGAAAATCTTCCCGGCATACAGCAACAATTTGAAGATATGCTGCAGGAATATCAGAAAAACTCTGAATACTCCCAATTTCTTTTACAGGGAATGCTGCAGCGCCTGATCTTAACGATTTATCAACAGCATTTACCATTTAAAAATACCACACTAAAATATAGGAATTACGATGCCAGAATCCATAATGCCATGATTTATTTAGAAGAAAATCTGGAACAGGCTCCTTCTATAGAAGAAGCTGCACGATATGTATCCTTGTCTGTTTCGCATTTTTCAAGATTATTTAAAGAGGTCACAGGGTGTTCCTTTACTGATTATGTTACGTCCATCCGGCTTCAACATGCACAGATACTTCTTGCCAAATCAGAACTTTCCATAGGAGAGATTGCACTGAAAGTCGGATTTTCGAACGGAAATTATCTCTGCAATGTATTTAAACGCAGTTTTGGATGCTCACCGAGCGAATTTAGAAAACAGATATAAACTTTTCTGTAGAATGAAAAAGCGCAGGCTCGGCAGCCTGCGCTCGTTCAACCATTCCTTTTATTTATCATACTCCAAATATGCACCCTTCATCGGGCTTGCCGCCAGTTCGCTGAAAAGACGGAGCACGCCTTTTTGATACCTGGGCGCCCTGGGCTGCCAGTTCTTTCTTCTTTCGAGAAGAATCGCGTCGATTTCTTCCGGTGTCTTTTTCTCCCCTGCAACCCCAATGATGTTCAGCTTTCTGCCCATCACGTCGATTTCAATCAGGTCGCCTTCTTCAACAAGCGCAATTGGTCCGACGTCAACCGCTTCGGGACTGCAGTGTCCGATGACCGGCCCTGTGGAAGCTCCCGAAAAACGGCCGTCCGTAATAAGCGCAATGCTTTTCCCAAGTTCCGCATCGCTGCTGATTGCCTCGGAAGTATAGAACATCTCCGGCATACCGGAACCCTTCGGCCCTTCATAGCGGATGAATACCGCATCGCCTTTTTGTACCTTATGCTTCAGAACCGCATCCAGGCATTCCTCTTCGCTGTCAAATGGCCTTGCCCGCAGTACCGCCTGGTACATTTCCTTCGGACATGCGGTATGTTTAATGACCGCACCTTCCGGCGCAAGATTTCCTTTGAGTATCGCGATGCTGCCGTCGGTTCCGAGCGCCTTCTCATAAGGACGGATGATGTCTTCTCTTGTCAGCTGCACATAGTAGCGGCTGTTGAAATCCTGCAGCCACTTTTCACAGCGCTCATAATAACCGTTCTCTTTCAATTCTTTCAAGTTCTCGCCGAGTGTCTTTCCTGTTACGGTCATCACATCCAGATGCAGATGTTCTTTGATTTCCTCCATGATGGCCGGAACACCGCCCGCATAATAGAATACTTCCGCAGGCCATCTGCCCGCAGGCCGTACATCCAGAAGGTAACGCGCGCCTCTGTGCAGTCTGTCGAAGGTATCTCCCGTAATCTCGATACCGAACTCATGCGCGATAGCCGGTATATGCAGCAGGCAGTTCGTACTGCCGGAAACCGCCGCGTGGACAAGAATCGCATTTTCAAAACTTTCCATCGTCACGATATCGCTCGGGCGCATATTCGGCATTGTGGCAAGTTTGACAGCCTGCTGTCCCGCCTGATATGCAAAAGTACGCAGGTCCGGGCTGGTAGCCGGCATCAACGCGCTTCCCGGAAGCGCAAGTCCCAACGCTTCCGCCATAATCTGCATCGTAGACGCCGTTCCGATGAAGGAACAGGCGCCGCAGCTCGGACAGGCATTGCATTTTGCCCAGTTCAATTTATCTTCATCAATCTCACCTCTGTTATACTGAGCGCTGTACATACCGAGCTGCTCCAGCGTCAGCATTTCAGGCCCAGCATTCATCGTACCGCCGGGTACGACAACGGAAGGAATATTGACTCTCGCAAGTCCCATCAGGTTCGCCGGCATTCCTTTATCGCAGCTTGCAAGAAATACGCCGCCGTCAAAAGGCGTTGCATTGCCGTGAATCTCGATCATATTGGCGATCATTTCCCGGCTCGCAAGGCTGAAATTAATGCCGTCCGTTCCCTGGCTTTCGCCGTCACAGATATCCGTTGCAAAATACCGCGCGCCATGTCCGCCGGCCGCATCGACTCCCTTCCTGACTTCTTCTACCAGAATATCCAAATGGCCGCTGCCCGGATGGCTGTCTCCGAAGGTACTCTCGATCATAATCTGCGGTTTTGACAAATCCTCCGGCTTCCAACCGGTCCCGATACGAAGGGGATCCAGTTCCGGCGCCAGTTCTCTCATTTTCTGACTGATCAGTTCCATATATATCTCTCCTCCTGTCATGAATTAAGCAAAAAACGATATAATAAGCGCTACGATAAACCCGACACCGCCGACCAGCGTTTCCATGATGGTCCATGTTTTCAGGGTCGTCTTTTCATCCAGTCCTACCAGTGATTTGACCAGCCAGAAACCGGAATCGTTGAAATGCGAGCATACTGTCGAACCGCCCGCTACCGCTGCCGTTACGCAGGCAAGATACATGGGTGAAAGTTCCGAAATACCCGGCATCGCCGCGATGATTCCGGCTGCCATTGTCATCGCTACCGTCGAAGAGCCCACGCAGATTCTTACCAATGCAGCAACGAGAAATGCTACGAGCACCAACGGAAGGTTCGCGGAAGCTACCGCATTGCCGATGACATCGCCGAGTCCCGAATATTGGAGCATGTAACGGAGTACGCCGCCGCAGGCCGTTACCAGAAGAATCAAGCCTGTCGGTTCAAGGGATTTGGTCATGATCTTTTCCAGTTCCGGTAAAGTATATCCATGTCTGGTCCCCAAAAGGAACATTGCCACCAGAGTTGCAAGCAGCAGCGCCATGAACGGCTGTCCCAGAAAACTCAGTACCGGTTCCGCACCGGAAAGCACGGGAATCACGCCCGCTAACGATTTCAGAACAATGAGAACGAGCGGAATCAAAATGATGCCGACTACCGTTCCGAAGCCCGGAAGTTTGGATTCGTCAAAATCTTCCTGATTCGCCACATGGTCCGGAACCGGAACATGATATTTCTTTCCACAAATGGAACCCCAGATGGGACCTGCCACGATCATTGCACAGGTACCGCAGAAAATACCGACCAAAATGACCCAGCCAAGGTCTACATTCAGCATGGTCGCCACCAGGACCGGACCGGGCGTCGGCGGAATGAACGCATGGCCTACCGCAAGTCCCGCAAGAAGCGGAATCGCATAGAACAGAGAAGACCTCTTTGTTCTTTTTGCCAGTGAAAATGCCAACGGAATCAGAATGATCAGTCCGGCATCAAAGAAGACCGGCATCGCGATGACAAGTCCCGTGATACCAAGCGCCCATGCCGCTTTCTGATCACCGAATTTTTTGACCATCGTGACCGCCAGTGTCTGTGCGCCACCGGATGCTTCCAAAATAGCGCCGAACATGGAACCCAGACCTACCAAAAGAGCAATTCCTTTTAATGTGTTGCCGATTCCGTCATCCACCGCCGTTACGATGTCCGAAAAAGACATTCCCGCAATCAGACCAATTGTAACCGCACCAATCAGAATCGACAGCATGGCATGAACCTTAAATTTGATGATTAACACTAAAAGCAGTGCAAGTCCTATCAATGCCGCTATGATAAGCCTTGTAGAATCGAGAGTTGCTACATCTCCCATAACAGTATCCTCCTTCAACGTTTTTATTACGTCATACGACGTCTGATGTATGTTGGATTTATTATACTATTTTGGTACTTTTTATTCAATACATCTGATGTATTTTCTCTTTTTTCTATGATTTATACAAAAATAACCCGTAATAGTTTATGCTTTACTCGTTTCTTTTATGCAGTTTTACCATATTCCTTTCCCAAATCGACAAACCTCATCCTGTTCCCTATTTATTCGTCAGACATCTCATTTTTTTCCTGTACCGGCAGCTCTTCTTTCATTCGGAGCAGCATCTGGCGGTTATAGGTCAGGTGCATGATCATAGCGCATCTTGCCCCTACGGAATCGCCGCTGATGATCGCATTCAGAATCGCACGGTGTGTTTCGATCGTCTCTTCCATCAGCTTGCGGTGCGTCAGGTTGACAAATGTCACGACTGCCGTCTGAATGATCGGTATAAGCTGCTCTACCACACGGTTTCTGCTGCACCGTGCAATACAGGTATGAAATTTTATATCCATTTGTGTATGATTTTTTCCTGACAGATATAAGCGTTCCGTTTCGTCGCACAGGCGCTTCAGTTCTTCCTTTTCTTCCGGCGCAGCATATACGCTGGCAAGCGCCGCAATCTCCGGTTCCAGCATCAGACGTACTTCGGAAAGCTCCAAAGCCAGCTTGTACTTATCCGTAAATTTCTCCAGCCCCAGCGGGTCATTTTCTATGCTGCTCGTACTGACAACATAGGTGCCGGAACCTCTGCGCACCTCCAGAATGCCTTTTGTCACCAGGCTTTTGACCACCTCGCGGATGGTACTCCTTCCCACGCCGAAACGGCTGGCAAGTTCGTATTCATTGGGAATTTTTTCCCCGATGCCGACCGGCTCGTGCAGAATATAATTCATCAGCTCTTCTTCCACCTGCGGGGCAAGCAGTTTCTGATTCATCTTTTCTATCTGATACATAGGCGCTCCTTTTTATGTCTGCTATAGCAGGCAATTACCTGCCTGCTATATGCGTATCTCTTTATTTTATGTAAGACATCATACCACTTTTAGACAAGATATGCAATTTATCTGAGACGGGCAGTAAAAAGGTGTAAAGTTCTTCATCATTCGTCGAACTCTACACCTTGATTTACCGGTTACGCGATTATGCAATTATTACTCTTTTATCTTGTCAATATCTACAAGATTCACTCCGGAAACATGAAGCAATGCTTTTATTGTCAGATATTCATCTTTTAGTTTTGCATATGTCTCCGTAGCGTTTTCTTTTCTTGCAAGCAGCATATACTCCTGTATCTTTTTAAAATCATCGAGAGCCGCTTTTGTTACTTCAATACCAGTTGGCATATGATCACCTACTTTCTATCGTTTCGCTTGGCTGAATATCATAAGTCTATTGTTTATATTTCATTATACCAAATGGTCTGTGGGGTGTAAAGTCAATTCAAAAGCTTCTTCTCCCTTCTTCTCCCTTCGCTTCTACATCGCATCCGTCAAAACATGATGGTCCCGCAGCAGCTTCTCAACTACCGTCCCTTTCACAACACGGATCAACGGTTTCTTCAGCACATTCAGCGGACCCGGCAGTTCGATGTCAAGCGGCGATTTCCCGTCCATCAGCTTCACGGAACTGTCTAACAGTTCGCGGATGTCGTAAACGCTTCCCCATACTTCCGGCACGCCTCTGTCTACGCCGAGTAATCCATAAACAGCCTCCATTGCGGTCCTGACCGAATATTCCGTCGTGAAAACGGTATCGCGGGGTGTCTCGGCAAACTGTCCCAAAAATGCAAAGTTGACACAGCCATCCGGGATGACATCCGGGCGGTCTCCCTTTGTTCTCGGCATGAAGAACGCGGTAATATACGGCATCATCGTCGGTACACAGACCGCGCTGTTTTCCGCAAGCTCCGGTATCTCTTCTACTGGAACGCCCAGATGGTACAGCCATTCTTCCGTGATCTCTTTTCCGGTGCAGTCCCGCATCGGCTTCTTCACATAATCGCCCGGAACATCGGTAAAGAGCCCATATACCCAGACACAGACTTTGTCGCGGTCCTGTTCTTTGAACTGTCCCTGCCTGTTGATCGTCCAACTCAACAGCCAGCTGGAATCCTGACAGCTCACGATACCGCCCGTTACGACCCTGCCGCTCTTCGGGTCACGTTTACAGATATTGGTGATATAAGGAATGATCTTATCATCCAGCGTGGTAACGGTCGCGGATTCCCAATTGGTCTTGGAAATGTCCGAACAGAACTTCTCCGGATGCCCGAAGGAAGGATCCTGTCTCGCAATATTTTTCCACAGGCTCCAGCAGCCACTCGTACGCACTTCCGCATCGCCGTTCGGCGCGTGGTTCTGGTCCCCGTAAACCGTACCTTCCGTACAGCTTCCGTTCGTTACGAATACAAGGTCGTTTTCCGTTAAAACAATGCCCTGCTCCACGCCTTTTACCTTACATTCGATTGCCGTAGCCACCTTTTTACCATCTTTGATATCAAAAATAACATTTGTCACTTCCGTATTGAACTGGAAGTCTACGCCCGCTTCTTCCAGGTATTTCTGCATCGGGAGAATCAGCGATTCGTACTGGTTATACTTGGTAAATTTCAATGCGCTGAAATCCGGAAGACCCGCGATATGGTGGATGAACCGTTGGAAATACAGCTTCATCTCCAACGCACTGTGCCAGTTCTCAAATGCGAACATCGTCCGCCAATACAGCCAGAATGTGGAATTGAATACTTCTTCATCGAATACATCTTCGATGGTCTTATCATATAAGTCCTCATCCTTTGTCATGAAAAGCTTCATGATCTCCATACAGCCTTTCTGGCTCAGATTGAATTTGCCATCCGTATGCGCATCTTTTCCCCTATCGAGCGTTGCCCTGCACAGAGAATAATTCGGGTCGTGCTTGTTCAGCCAGTAATATTCATCCAATACGGAAACGCCCGGCGTCTCGATTGAAGGAATGCTTCGGAACAAATCCCACAGACATTCGAAATGATTTTCCATTTCTCTTCCGCCGCGCATTATGTATCCGCGGGTCGCATCGTAAATGCCGTCACAGGCGCCTCCTGCGATATCCATCGACTCCAGTATGTGAATATGGGAACCCGGCATCTGCCCGTCTCTTACGAGAAAGCACGCCGCTGCCAGAGAGGCCAGACCGCTGCCGACGATATAGGCATTTTTCTCATCCACACCCTCCGGTTTCTCCGGCCGTGCAAATGCTTCATAATTTCCGTTGCTGTAATAAATTCCCTTGCTGTTCTTACTGTTTTTTCCAAGCTCGGTATTGCGATAGTCACCATCCACCGCCGTGTATTTCCTCTCGCGGCTCTTTTTAGAAGCAGAATTTTTTCCGCCCTTTCTTGTCTTATTCACAATCAGCGCCGTCGCACCTGCTCCTGCTGCAATCGCAACGCCCAGTTTTGTACTCTTCTTTGCCATATATAGACCACCTTTCCTGTATCTCTTTGATGGTGCTATTGTAACGCCGCAGCTTTCCCCTTTCCATTTACAAAAAAAAGAGGATGATAAAAATTTTATCATCCCTTTCCTTTTGTCAGAAAATTATGTATGGAATTGTCTATGCTTCCTTTTACCGTAATGCTCATTTTCTCCACGATTATCTGGTAATCCGCCTTCATGCCCTGTTTGATCCAGTCTAACATGATTCCGACGAAACTGTATTTATAAAAATCTGCGATGAACTTTTTATCGACTTCCGCGATCTGAATACCGGCGGCTTTCTCTTCCACAACGTCGATGATCAGTCCGTAGGTAAGCTTATATAGATAATTTTCAATCTGCTCCCGGCTGACGGAATGGTAAACATTCAGGATAAAAGATTTATTCTCAAGCACTACCTCAAAAATCTGGCGCAGCCCATCCTGCCAGTTGTCATAAGTCTTTTTTCCCTGCAGCGCCCGTGTGGCATCTTCCAGACATATCCACTCGACCAGATCGTAGATATCCTTGAAATGATAATAAAAGGCCATGCGGCTGATGCCGCAGTCGGAAGTCAGGTCGTTGATCGTTACTTTATCTAATGGTTTCTGCAAAAGAAGCTTCTTTAAAGATGCCTCCAGTGCGTATTTCGTCATGTTGGACATAGAGGATTCCTCGCTTGTTCTCTTGGTCATGGCTATATTCTATCACCATATTGCAAACATGTAAAATAAAAATCGTTTCTCGCATCATTTCCCACTTATGCCTTCTACATTCCCATCTTCCCCATAATTCCATCCGCATCCACCCCGGGATGCGTCAGATACAGGCGGCATATCTGCTCCGCAAGTTCTTCACCGATGCCGTTCCTTCCCGCGATTTCCCGTACGGACTTTCCTTTATCCGTATCTTTCATGACCGCCGCGATCACCTGCTTCATATTCTCCGGCAGTTTCCTCTGCGCCGCATCTTCTTTCTCAGACACGCCCTGCGCCTTCTGTGCTATTTCGATTTTTTCCACACGATAAGAAACGCTCTCTCCTGTGCCCTCTTCCACTTCCAGTACCGCCATCGTGATCGGCTGGGTAAATCTTCTCGGCCCGCAGCTTCCCGGATTCAGAAACAGCTTTCCGTCCTCATGCTTTTCCTCATACTTATGGGAATGCCCATAGATAACGATATCGACGTCGATTTCTTTCGGAATCTGCTTTTTATTGTGTACCATAAAGAAGCGGAGTCCATATAAGGTAAAATCCCGCGTCTCCGGCAGGCTCTCCGCCCATTCTTTATCATTGTTGCCCCGGACAACATACACCGGGGCAATCCGGTTCAATTCATCCAGTATTTTCTGTTTATTGATATCCCCGCCATGCAGAATGGCCTCACAACCGCGCAGGATTTCCAGTATTTCCGGCCGCAGCAGTCCGTGCGTATCCGAAAGAACCGCTATTCTGTGCATTTTAAACTCCATTCCTCCTCTAATATCCCCAATCTTCCTTGTTCTTTAGAATATCATAATACATCACATTCCCTTCCTGCAAAGCTTTTTCCATCAGATTTTTCCTATCCTTTGACGTCAGGTCATCGGCCGCAACAGCAAAATAGTCGATCTCATCATTTTCATAGCATCGCTCCACGAACGCTTTTACATAATCGGCATTCATCTCTGATATGATGATGGAAAAGAAACCGATATCATCTTCCGCATGGCTTCTTTCGCAATATTCTTCTTTCAAGTCTTCCGGAAGCCTATCGACGACTACGGAAAAGTTTGCAAGATCATCGTTCTCAAATGCCCGCTTCGCAAAGTCCTCGACTTCTTCGGGCGGCAGATAGGTCATTTGGGAAATATACGGTATTTCCATTTCTATGCCGTACTGCCTTCTTGCACTCGTTTTCAGTTCTCCTGTCAAACGGCTCACGACCTCCATCGCCGCCGCATCTTCCATCCACGCTTCTGCCTCTTTCGAAAAATAGATGTTCATCCGGCTCTGGTCATCCAATGTGATTTCCGTACGGGCATAATACGCCGTATGCTCTTCACTCAGATTCCAGCCAATCCATATCAGATATGGCGCTTCATAAAAGCCCTGCTGATAATAAGAGTAATTCTTTTCTTTCATTTCCTGCACCGCCTGGCTCACGCGCTTTTCTTCCTCCGCTTCCGGTAAGTCCGTCCCTTCTTCTATCGCCACAGCCACATCCAGAATAAGCTCCGCTTCCGCCTCTGAGATCATGCCCTTTTCCAAGGCATCCTCACACTGGCTTTCCACCTCATCCAGAAACCCGAAGTTCATGGAAAAAGAATCGAAAGTAAAAGATGTATATCCCGACTTTCTTACCAGCACGATGCCGATGCCGCCCGTTGTGCCGCCGACCGGTCTGTCGGCCGGCGTGGCTCCATCGATCAAAATATAATAGCTATGGGCCTCTTCGTCATACAGCAGGTCGTAATCAATATCCTGCTGCTCTTCCTGTTCTTCACGAGCATAGACCGCATCAGATGCCCCGCCGTTCCCGGCCGATTCCACGTTGTGTTGTGCCGGAGCATTCTCCTGCTCCGCATTTTGCTGCTCCAGGCCATTCTTCTGCTCCGCATTTTGCTGTGCCAGGCCATTCTCCTGTCCCACGCTTTGCTGCCCTGCTCTGGCGCCTGCATAAGCCCCGATTCCCGAAAAAAAGAAGCAGAGCAGAACGGTAAGCGCCGTCGTCAGTATCATGATCGTTCTCGTTTTTTTCTGATAATCCATAATCGCACCCAGCCTTTCAATTAATTGTTCTGCTCCTTCTGTCAGCGTAATGGAAGCCAGCGGGCTTTGATAGGTCTCCCCTCTTTTCAGAAAAGAAAGCAACGTATCGCCGTAATTCTTCCGCTCCTGTTCGTTTAATGTGCCAATCACTTTTTCGTCACAGGATAACTCACAGCGTTTATTCACTTCTTTTCCCAGCAGCCAGACAAAAGGATTGAACCAGTGAACACAGATCGTAATCTGCACGAGCCATTTATAGAACATATCAAAATATTTGAAATGCACGAGCTCATGCGCGAAAATACAAGCGAACTCCTCATTCGTCATCTTTTTATCCGGTATGACGATTTTCGGCCGGATAAATCCGGTCATGATCGGGGAAGTGACCAACGGGTTCCGATACAGTTCTATCGCTCTTTTTATCCTTAACTTCTCTTCCGCTTCTGCCAGAATGTTCAGCGTTTCAAGGTCGGAAACTTCCGCATTTCCTTTTCGCAAAAACTGCATATAGCTCTGATAGATTGTTATTTTACGAACCAGCAGTCCGAACGCACCCGCTGCCCATATGCCGAATACCCAGAAGGAAAACGCCGGCATCCGTCTGCTGTCCGCTGCCTCCTGAAAAGAAACGGTAAGCACGTCCGAAGCGGTGTTCTCTGCGGGTGTCGTTCCCTGCCCGCCCACATTTTCCTTCGAATCATCAACTGTCCCGGCATCTGCCGGACCATCCTCCATTTCGTCTACTTCACTTTCCGGAATATCTTTCCTCACTGCGTTTTCTGCTACATCCGCTGCATTCCCCGCATTCCGCCCCTCCACGGCCTGCTCCACGCCCTGAAACAGATAACCTGTCACCGTATGCGGAAAAGTAAGCGGAATCAGAAATCGAAACACCACCAGAAGCCAGATATAATACTGCCAGCGTCTGCTCAGCCTGTTCCGGTACATCTGTACGACCAGAAAAACGATCAGGAATAGAAAAGTACCCGAAAAGGAAAGTGACAATAATATTTTCAGAAATTCTTCCATCTCTGTCATCATACCCCCTTTTTCTTCTTCCAGAAAGCTTCTATCTCTTTCATTTCTTCTTCGGAAAGAATGTCCTGCTGTAACAGCGTGGAGACAAGTCCTCTCACATTTCCCCCATATACTCTGTCCAGAAAATTCTGCGTCTGCGCAGCCTGGTATTCCGACTCCGCAACAACTGCCTTGTATTCATTCCTTCTTCCAATTTTAGCAGTTCTTAAAAAGCCCTTTTCCACCAGGCGCGATAACAGCGTGAGTACGGTGTTCTTTTTCCACTCATTGCTGTCTCTCTCCAATTCTTCCATGATATGGGAATATAAGGCGGTCCCGCCGTTTTTCCAGATAATCTTCATCAGGACCAGTTCCGATTCTGAAATCTGCTGTATCATAACTTCCACCTCCTTCTCCATGATTTTCTGCCGCTGTCAAGAGCTTCTTTTCTCTTATATCATATTTAGGTAATTGCGAAACGCATTTTTCTGGAAAGCAGTTGTACAGAATAGACAAATCGCAAGCAGGGTGCTATGGAGCCGCCGGTGTTTAGACGCCGTATTTTGGCGTCTTATGCACCGCTGCGAGCGACGGTGCAGCGAAAGCGTGCCCTGCGGTGATTGTCTATTTTGTACAACGGGAACCTTCAAAACGTCGTTTCGCAATTACCTAATATCATATTCATTGGTTTTATATTAACAGTTTGTAGGCCATAATTTATATTAACACCATGTAGGCCACCTGTCAATACAGATTTCACAGAATATTTCCGATGTCCATTTCTGATATCTATCTCCGATTTCGCAACCGTTCAAAAAAAAACAGACAGCGCCGTTTCCGGCTACTGTCTGTTATAATAATCAATTCCCGCATTCGGGTAAAAATAAGTCCTTATAAAACCATCCGTTGAAACGATAACGAACTCATTTGTCGCTTCCAGATAATAAACGTCATCTCCATCTTCTTTTTCCGTCTTATGTAAGGCGCTGGCATTATTCACTACCGCGTTGGCTGCCGCCAGATATTCCTCTGCGGATGAGAATCCCATCTCTTTCCCATGCTTCTCAAAATGTTCATTCAGCCGTTCGGCATTCCGGAAAGTATATTGGCTTCCGGCATCCGCCTCGCTCTGCTGCTGTTCTGATTCACTACCTGCTTCAGGCTGCGATAATACTGTTTCATTGTCCTCACTGTCCTGTATGACCTCGGGTGTCTCCTGCAGCGATGACGCCTCTTCGATACTGTCGGCCTTCTCCGGCGTCGTCTCTTCCGCAGCGGCAGTTTCATCCTGCGGCGGCTGCTCCGTACCGTCATTCTCCGCCAATATATCCGTACCGTTCTTCTCAATCCCGGCCGCTTCGTCCGTACTGGCATTCCCGTTCCCGGCCTCTTCTTCCATACCGGCATTCCTGTTCCCGGCCTCTTCTTCCACGCCGACATTCCTGTTCTCGACCGTTACAGGCGGCCTTGCGCTGTCCGATGAGAAATACCAATTCGATATCCTTATCAGACCGAATAACAGAAGGAGCGAAACAGCAATCAGGGCATATACCCATTTGCTGACTTTATTATCGTTCTGAGTCGGCAAATCATGGCTCTGTTTCTGTACGTTATTCCAATCCAACTCTTCCTGTACAGACTGCCCCCGCTTATTGACCTGCCTGCATTCTTTGCACCGCTTCGGCAGATGCAGATTTTTACTCTTATAAAAAGCAATTTCCGAATCACTCAATTCAAAAGACTTTCCACACTGCTTGCATACTCGTTTCATACTGCCTACACTCCCTGTCCCGTTTCCTCAAACAACGCATCCCTTGTAATATTCTTCACCCATACTCCGCTCCGGTAACGTTTGAGCACCCAGGGCCACTTTACGAATTCATCGGTACACAAGAGGAAATACACCCACATCACCGGCAGTTTCAGGACAAAAGCAGCAAAAAAGCCGAGCGGCACGGCATAACACCACATATCGATGGTGTCGCAGATAAAGCCGAACCTGCTGTCCCCGCCTGCCCGGAAAACGCCCGCGATCAGCGTGGTATTGACAGCCGCACCCATAACATAATAAGTATTGATGAGCAGCATATATTTCAGATAGTGCATGGCCTGCTCCGACAAGGCCGCATATTTTAATACAAAAGGCATGATCGCCAGAATGATCAGACCGCCGATGGCGCCGGTAATCACAGTCAGCTTCATCAGCTTCCGCGCGCCCTCTCTTGCCTCCTCCAGCTTGTTCTCGCCGATGATATTTCCAAGCAGAATACCGCCCGCGCTTGCCATTCCGAAACACAGGATTGTTCCAAAGTTCCTGACGACGATCACGAAGGAATTAGCCGCCACCGCATCCGTTCCAAGATGCCCGATTATAACGGAATACATGGAAAATGCCACGCTCCAGCTGATATCATTCCCAAGCGCAGGAAGGGAAAGCCTGACAAAATCGGAAAACAGCGCTTTATTGCGAATGAACAGATACCGAAAATCCAGCTTGATGTTTTTACTCGTAAAAGAAACGGCAAAACAAAGCGCGAGCTCTATCAGCCTGGACAGAGATGTCGCAATCGCAACTCCCTTCGCCCCAAGCATCGGCGCTCCGAAAAGGCCGAAGATGAATACCGCATTCAGGAAAATATTCATCGAAAATGCGACTACATTCAGTGCCGTACAAATGACCACCCTGCCGATACTCCGGAGCACCGCCAGATAGACCTCGATAATGCCCCAGCACAGGTAGCTTATGCTCATATAGCGCAGATAAGATGCTCCTATCGTGATCAGTTCGGCATCTTTGGTGAAGATACGCATCATACCTTCCGGAACGGTTAGCGCAAGTCCGGCAAACAGCATCGATATCAGGATGGAAAAGCGCAGCGCAATGCCCTCAACGACCTGAATTGCCCGCATATCCCCTTTCCCATAATACTGCGCACACAACATGGTGGCGCCGGTCCCAAGTCCGTAAAACACCATAAAAAGAACACTGGCATATTGGGATGCCAGCGATACTGCAGAAATAGACGATTGTCCTACATAGTTGAGCATGACCACATCGGCGGAACTGACCGCCGCACTCAACAGATTCTGAATGATGATCGGCAGGACCAGCTTAAAAATCTGTCGATAGAACAGATCGTTCTTTATTTTATAAAATTGATTCTTTAACATATCTTTTACTCTACTCCATTATTTTACTCTATTGACAAGAACACTTCCTGCTTGCGCCTTTGCAGCACAAGACCTGTCCGTAACAGCTACATCTCCTTTACCTCCGTTTCTTCCGACGACAGTTTGTCCTTCGCCTTCTCCCTCGTATCATGCAGATAACGGCGCAGCACGCACAGTAAAATAATGCTTATCACGGAAATAAAATCTTCGAACGGCGTCGTTTCACTGACGATCATATGTCTCGCAACGAGGAAGATCAATACTTCCATAATATTATCCGAATTGGGGCGGCAGAGCATCTGCAGAAATTCGATCCCGATCACGATGACAAAAATCTGATCTAGATAAGTTCTGAATGATTCCGTATGATTCAATATCTCCCGGAATATCGCAAAATCCTTTACCAGACTGCAGATGGAAAGCAGAATCCCGATCAGTACAAGTACCGCTACGACCAATTCCAACAATTCACAAATTTTTGTTATACTTCCTTTAAATTTCACCGTCCGCCCCTCCTAAATTTATCAGTTAAATGCCTCAAAGCGTTCGATCATGACCGCATACTGCTCTTTGATCTTCAAATAAAGTCCGATGGTATTCTCCTTCTCCTTCTCGAATGCCGTAATGACTTTATCATAATTTCTCATCAAAATATCTACCGCACCTTTATTGATCTTATTGTTCTCCGCATCCCCTGTCATGATCTTCTTGATCAGGTCACTGCTGAAAGCTTCCTTATAACTCCGCTTCCCGTACAGTGCACTCAGGATATCGGCTACGGCTACGATCTGCTGCGGCAGGGTAAGCTGGTCTCCCGTCAGTCCTTTGTGATAACCGCTTCCGTCCAGCTTCTCATGATGTCTGACCGCAATCTGCAATACGGCATCATCCACAACGCCTTCCAGAATCATCTCTGTAATTCTGACATGGGCTTTCATGACCTTCATTTCCTCATCCGACAGCCTTCCGGTCGATTCCAGTATATTGAGCGGAATCGCAATCTTACCGAGGTCATGCAGGAGCGCCCCATAATATAAATCGCGCAGGTCTTTCCCGGTCAGCCGCATCAGCCTTCCGATCTGCTGTCCGAAATTGACGGTCGCCAGTGTATGAACGACGGTATGCTCACTTCGGAAATCAATCGTATAGACCAGCATTTCCAGAAAGCCCTTCTTATACTGCTCGGAAAAAGCTCTTTTTGCAAGCAGCTCTGCAAGCTCGTCCTTATAAGAACCGCTGACCAGATTAGCCGTGATGCCGTATTTGGCCTCCGCCTTATGAAACAAATCCAGTGCAGCGCCTGAAAATTTAATATCCCGGTATCTGCTAAAATAATCTTTCTCTAGCTTTTCTTCTTTTAAATGCAGAAAAGTATCCATTTTATCCGCCAGATTCAGGCACTCGATAATATGCTTGTAGCGGCTCTGAATTAACCCATAACGATTGTAATCCAGATGATGGTAAAGCACAATCTCCGCTTTATCATCCATCGGGGACAGATATTTCAGAAAAAGGAAACCGTAAATCGAATGCGGCCACAGATTTTTTGTTTCAAAATCGCTGACATTTTTCACGTTATCTTCCTTATACAGGCCGATATCATGAAGAATCCCCAGCATCGTATAATCCACCAATTCCTGCTCCGTATGTATCTGCTCATATTCCAACATCTTATACAAAATATATCCCGTAATCTCACCGTGATTCATAATTTTGCCATTGATGATACTCAACGTTTTTCTGATGATCTCATAAACGTCTTTGCTGCTGATGATGCTCATTACCCGTTTCTTTCCATCCTTTCCTTCATCCGTATCCCCTTTCTCCCCATTATAATCTATATAGGAAAATTTTGCATCTTTATTTTGAAAATCTTCATTCCCTTACCACCAGCACAATATCGCTGTTCTCATCATAGCACCGGGGCGGCCGGCAGTTGTAACAGCCTCCCCCACTCCTGTCGATATAACTGAAAACGCCTGTTGCGGGCATGAAGTACCAAAGTTCCGCACCCGCATAGCGGGAAAGGTCAATCTCAAATGGAATCCCAAGATAATCATAGGCAAACAGAAAATCCTTTCCTGCAAACACGGCAATCCGCTCATACTTTTCCCCCTGTCCATTCACCAGCAGATCATCCCGAATGATTCCATCCCTGAAATCTACCGATTCCATCAGCCTTTTCAAATGTCCCATCTGTCCCGAACCCTCGTGGTGCATGGCATCCTGCCAGTAATCCTCCGCTCCGTAAGTAACTCCTTCGGACTCCTCTGTGTAGAACTGCATCACGGAATTATCGCCATAGGTATGCCCGCAGGCGCCTGCAAACACAGACCAGTACGCATACCGCCTCACATCCCTGGCCGTCCAGTAAGGCTGTGTCTTATCGTGCAGTCCCTGAAGGATTCTCTCATAAGAAGGTTCCCCGTCCAGCGTAGGCTTATCGCACAGTTCCCGGTCCCGCAGAACATATCTCCAGTTGTCTTCCCCCAAAAAACCATCCTTTACCGCATTATCATCCCAGCTTCCCAGAGAACCCTGATCATATCTCCTGTGACCCGATTGGAACATATTGAAATCAAGCCACGCTGCATCCGCGAACCACATGGTGGAAGAACATCTTCCAAAAGGATGAAAACCGATCAGCTGATCCTGAGTCTTCTCCCGCAAAATGGCGGCAAGGGTATCATAAACGGGGCGATAATCCGCCGCCTTGATATCCCCGCCCAAAAGCCATATAATGTTTTTCCGTTTTCCATACCGTTCTGCCAGAAAAACGCCGTACTGCTCAATGTTCTCATTGTTTATAACCCCCCACTTGACCAGGCTTCCCCAGGATGGCAGCAGCGCCATATACATGCCCAGTTCCTCCGCCATATCGATCACCCTGTCACAGTGCTCCCAGTAAGACAGGCTGCCGTAGTCACAATCCTTTACCGACATTTTATTGATGTCGCTCAGTTCCGGCGTGGCATACACAAGCACCGCCTGTATTACATTAAAGCCTTTTGCGGCACGGTTTTTCAGATAATCGTACGCCTCCTGCTCTTTTAAATTTGCAAAAATCAGCCATGCCGTGTCTCCCAGCCAGAAAAAGGGCACATCACCGTTCTGCAGATATCTGTGATTCCCGCTGACTCTCAATACTCCATTTTCCCATGGTTTCATATAGACCTCCTACCCGTTTATTTCCTCTGTTTTTCCGTAACTATCCATTTATCTATACTATACCAGAAGATCCTTCAAATAAACACCCAAAATGCAAGCCATTTACCCTGTTGAATTTTGTCTCCCTATTCCTTATAATAGAAAGACAACACTATTTGAGGAAGAAAGGCATGAACGTATGAATTTATTAAAAAAGCTCATGGAACCAGTGGATATGACAGAGGGCTCACCCTGGCAGAAAATTGTATTATTCACCGTCCCGATGTTGATCGGAAATATCGCGCAACAGCTCTATAATACGGTAGACAGCGTGGTCGTCGGCAACTATGTAGGTGACAATGCACTGGCGGCGGTCGGAAGCGCAGGCCCGATACTGAACCTGCTGATCGTCCTGTTCGTCGGCATCAGCGTAGGCGCCGGTATCATGGTATCCCAATATTTCGGAGCCAGAGAACGGGAAAAACTATCGGCCACCATCGGCAACTGCATTACGCTGACCGCGATCGCGACTCTGTTCGTCATGGTCGTAGCCTCGCTGATCGCAAGACCGCTGTTGGAACTCTTAAAAACACCGGAATCCATCATCGACTGGTGCCACTCCTACCTGCTGATCCTTTTTATCGGCTCGGCAGGTCTTGCCTATTATAATATTTTGAGCGGTATTCTGCGGGGACTCGGCGATTCCATGTCAGCCCTCGCCTACCTTCTCGTATCGACAGTCATCAATATCGTGCTGGACCTGCTGTTCGTGGCCAAACTCGGCATGGGCGTCAACGGCGTAGCACTGGCTACGGTCATCGCCCAGTTTATTTCAGCTGTCCTGTGCATGATCCGGCTGAAAAAAATGCAGGATATTTTTGACTTAAAAAAGGAAGACCTGAGACTGGAAAACCAGTATGCCGCAAAAGTCATTCAATTAGGGCTCCCTTCCGGTATCACACAGGCAATCCTGTCGATGGCAATGATCATCGTACAGTCCCTGACAAACAGCTTCGGAGAAATGTTCATTGCTGCCAATGTCATTGTCATGCGTGTGGACGGTTTCGCCATGATGCCGAATTTTTCTTTCGGTACGGCGATGACCACCTATGCCGGCCAGAATGTAGGTGCAAGACAGCCGGAACGGGTGAGCAGAGGCGCCAAACAGGGCACGCTGATCGCTATGGGAACCTCCGCCGTCATTACGGGCCTAATCCTGCTCTTTGGCAAATCGCTCATGGGTATCTTCACCAAAACACCGGAACTCGTGGAACTGAGCCGGAATATGATGGGAATCCTGGCTGTTGGCTACATAGCAATGGCGGTAACACAAAGCCTTTCCGGCGTCATGCGAGGTGCGGGAGATACCATTACGCCGATGTGGATTTCCATCGTTACGACAATCTTTATCCGCGTGCCGATCGCCTATGGCATTTCTTTTCTGACAAGAACGGCCGAACTGCCTTACGGACGGCAGGAATGTATTTTTATCTCCCTGCTCGTCTCCTGGCTGCTCGGCGCGCTGATCACGTTCTTCTTCTATCGTCATGGGAAGTGGAAGGATAAGGCAGTCTAAAAAAGAGCGTAGCGCAGATTTTCCTGCGCTGCGCTCTTTTCGATTTATCATAAAGAAACACATCATCAATCTCATTCTCAAAATATCCATCATCCCCGCCATACTCTCGGCAGGAAAACAGATATTGAAGTTTAGACGCATCTATATTGACGCCAAGTTCTTCACGTCCCTCTCTCTTAACGGCTTCCAAAGGAGTTTCGCCAGTCTGTATATGCCCTGAAAAAGAAATATCCAGCATATCGGGAAACATGACATGGCTGCTCCGCGTTTGCAACAATATTTCCCGCTTAGAATTCATGATCCACACACAAACCCCTCTATGGATAAGCGCTTTTCTATGTGCTTCGTCTTTATCTTCACTCTTGCCGCTTTTTTGCCCTAAATCGTCATAAATATCAATAAATTCCATACACTAACCTCCTTGATTCCGCTTTGCGGAATCTCAAAATCCAAACACAAATAAATTTATGATGAAGAAGATTTGCTTTGCTTTGACAAACTGAAATTATGATAAGATATTTTTATAGCATGTGAATTTGCCCTTAGACTTTACCTTGTGTTATATCCTTTTCCCTCATGCTACGAACCCTCATAAGGGCAAAAATAAGGGAAAGAAAAACCTGTATCAAATTGTAACATAATATGAACAGGACAGGAAGAATTGATTGAAATGCTTTCTTAAAAAAATTTTAACCGCACTTTGTTGTTGGTAGTCTGTCATTTTCTTTAGTGGATTCTTTAATCGTTCAAGCACACTTCGCTTATCCTGCTTTTGATTATCCTCTCCGTAAGTTTTCTCCCATTCAGCTACTTGTTCCCTGTTGTAAGATGTATCATAATATGGCAAATTATATATCGACCCCTGATAAGGGATGATAATCATGGCATTTCTTTTTTATCCACATGCTTCTTTAGGATAACAGCCAAAGATGCTGATAAAATCCTTGCTAAGACCGTACTCCACCAGATCATTATCTGCCCGCCGAACAAAGGCGGCAGGATGAGCATAAGCACTAACATAAACAATGGTTCAATAAAAGTCAGGACATAAGAAAACATGCTTTTTTCTGTGGCGTAAAAACTTGCAGTCGTGATACGGAGAATAGCGACAAAAGGTACCGAAAGCAGGAAAACAGGCATTATTTTTGCGATTTCTGTATTCACTTCTGTTGACGCTCCGAATAATATGCCAAGGCTCCCCCTTGTCAAATACATAATGATACAACCGATTACAGACAGAAACAATGCAAATCCATACGCTAAATTTCTTGTGCTCTTCAGCTTATCAGAATTTTTCTCACCGTAATACTGGCTGAGTAACGGCTGGCTTCCGTCACCTACCCCTTGCAGTATCAGATATACAATGCAGATAACATAAGCGATACAGGCATAGGTAGCAACTGCCGGCTCCCCGCCATAA
>CAMWXB010000063.1 GCA_947178125.1 uncultured Lachnospiraceae bacterium
ATATTTCAGAGGCGGAACTTGCGCGCAGGACAGGGCAGACGCCGCAGAATATGAACAATAAGCATAAAAGAAATACCTTCAAGGTATCTGAATTAGAGAAGATAGCCGAGGCATTGGGGGCTGAATTAAGAATTTCATTTGTGGATAAAGAAAGTGGCGAACCAATTATATAAAAAATAATGTATATTTTATAAAAAATATAATATAATATTGACAATATATAAAAAAAAGTGTATAATTGTATTATCAGATAGAGGAACCGCTGATAATAACCCGAAAGGGAGAAAGGAGAACAAATGGACGAGATGGACAAGAAAGAAATTAAAGAAGTCATTGAATGGTGTGACGAGAAAGGGCATAGCGAACATGAAATTCTAGAATTGATAAGACGGATTGTTGATGCAAAGCCAAGAAAAGAAAAGGCTGAATAAATCAGCCAAGCACACAGTTTGGGCGGCGAAACAAAAGCCGCCCAAACTGTAATAATAGTATAACAGATGATTATAGGAAAATCAAACAAAAAGCGGTGTCATATTCTGACACATCAAAAAATATAAAAATTTTATAAACTTTGCAATTTGCACACAAAACACACAAAACACATTTATAATAATAATTAGGGAATCCAGAAGGGACGACCACAACCCCCATGTATCATTATATTATAGGAGCGCTTGACTGTAATTGCAGTTAGGCGCTCCTTTTGTGCGGCTGCAGAGGCAGCAGGAGCATGAGGGACATGAATGTAATATGAGTAATTTGGAATTAGAGGGGGTTTTTTCTTGAATACAGTGGAACCAATTCGAGATATGGATATAGTGTTGGATGTGGCCGACTATCTGAAAGCCAGAAATGAACGTGACTATGTTTTATTTATGTTTGGAATTTACACAGGACTTCGTATTTCTGATATTTTAAAATTCCGTGTTCGTGATGTAAAAGATAAAGATGCTGTATATATACGGGAGAAAAAAACGGGTAAAGAAAAAAGGTTTCCTATCAATGCAGAACTGAAACCAATTATAGAAAATTATATAAAGGGAAAAAGAGATTTTGAATATCTGTTCAAATCCCCCAATTTTCCGAATAAGGAAATCAGTCGTCAACAGGCTTATAACATTCTGGCTGATGCGGGTAAAGCTTTTGGCATTAGCAATATAGGCACGCATACATTACGAAAGACATTCGGTTATCATATGTATCAGCAGACACATGATGCTGTAACAATAAAAGAAATATTAAATCATTCTGATATCTCCGTGACACTTAGATATATCGGTATTAATCAGGACAATAAAGATAAGGCAATCAAGGGTCTGTCATTCAGGAAAAAGAGCCATAGATAAGCCTTTTTATTATGGATTACAATCAAGGAAATAATAGGAAGCTTTGCTATTTTATATCCTGTATTTGACATATCAAGTCTGTGTCAAATAGTATATACAATTTTGAGCCGCACTTTAATGAAAGAAAACAGGACAAGAAGTACTTGACAGAATAACAAGATATGACAAGTAAGAGTGAGGGAGAGCGACGACGCACCACGCGCCAGAAAAATCCCCAGAATAAAATAGGTTCTTCCAAACAAATGTTCTTATTTGCGGGTCCGTGAAGTGCAATGCTTGGCTAGATTTGAAAAAAAAATAATGGAAGTTGCCGTTTCCGGTTAGGACAGGAAACAACAGGGGGGGGGTAAAAATATGGATGTATATTCAACAAAAATTAAAAATATAGACAAAACAACTGTTTCGGCGACAGTGCTAGGAGATATGTTTGGAGTAACTGACAGGCGCATTCGGCAGATGGCGGAAGAGGGAATATTGGTAAGAGCCGCAAAGGGACGATATGTGTTGGTGGACTCTGTGAAAAATTACCTGCTCACATTAAAACTGGCAGCAGAGGGTGTCGGTGTGGAAATGGCAGATGGTGAAATTAATCTGGATGATGAAAAAGCATTGCACGAAAGGGTGAAAAGGCATATATCCGAGTTGAAACTGCAGATCATGAAGGGAGAAGTTCACAAGGCGGAAGATGTTGAAAATGTCATGATGGATATGTTAGTTGCTTTTAAAACAAGAATCTTGAATATCCCATCGAAGGTGGCGCCGCTTCTTGAAGACCGGGATGCCGCATTTATTAAAGATCGCTTGACAAAAGAGGTCAAGGAAGCTCTGAATGAATTAAAAGATTACAATCCAAAATCATTTTATAGCGATGAATATGTAGAGGAAAGTGAAGAAGAGTATGGACAAGAAGGACTGCAAGATTGAATTTAAGACACTGAAACTGTTTCAGAATCTTGCGAAAGCAGTAAGTCCGCCGCCTGATCTTACAATTAGCCAATGGGCTGATTGCTATCGGCGACTATCTCCAGAGAGTGCGGCGGAGCCCGGCCAATGGGACACTGACCGGGCTCCCTACCAGAGAGAAATCATGGATTCCGTAACAGACCCTCTTGTGGAAGATACGGTTGTCATGAGCAGTGCACAGGTTGGAAAAACAGAATTAATACTAAATATTATAGGTTATTTTATAGATTATGACCCGGCGCCGATGCTGATTGTGCAGCCGACGGTCAAGCCGATGGCAGAAGATTTTTCAAAAGATCGTTTAGCGCCGATGATTCGTGACACGCCAACCCTGACCAGAAAAGTCCGCGATGTAAAAGCCAAGACTTCAGGAAATACGATTTTACATAAAACTTTCCCAGGTGGACATGTGACGATTGCCGGAGCCAATTCTGCCTCAAGTCTTGCTTCGCGTCCGGTAAGAATTGTTTTGATGGATGAGGTAGACCGTTATCCGGCCAGTGCGGGAACAGAAGGGAATCCGGTCAAGCTGGCGGAAAAGCGAACAAATAATTTTTGGAATAGAAAGAAAATAAAAGTTTCTACACCGACGATAAAGGGATATAGCCAGATTGAAAAAGAATTTCAATCTGGAACGATGGAAGAGTGGTGTGTACCGTGTCCATGTTGCGGGAAATATCAACCTTACGAATGGAAAAGAGTTCATTTTTCTGATGTGACAATGGAATGCAAATATTGCGGTGAGCATATTTCAGAAGTGGATTGGAAGCAGGGGGAGGGAAAATGGATTGCGGAATATCCGGAAAGACACCGGAAGCGGTCATTTCATTTGAACGAGCTTGCATCTCCGTGGAGACACTGGCCGGAAATTATTCGGGAATGGAAAGAAGCCAATCAGGAATTAAAAGAAAATGGCGATTATAATAAGCTGAAAACATTTATAAATACGGCACTGGGGGAAACATGGGAATATAGCGGAAAAGGTGCGGATGATGATTCACTTTTATCGCGTAGGGAAGAATATGAGGCAGAAATTCCGGATGGCGTGCTTGTCTTGACTGCCGCAGTAGATGTGCAGGATGACAGATTTGAGATTGAGATCGTCGGATGGGGGCGCGGTTTTGAATCATGGGGTATCCAATATGCAAAAATATATGGAGATATGGATAAAGAAGAAACATGGGATAAGCTGGAAATATGGGCTGACCGGGAATTTTATTTTGCATCAGGGTCTTCACTTTTAATTGCAAAAATGTGCATTGATACTGGCGGACATAAAACAACAGAATGTTACAAATTTCTAAAACGAATGGAAAAAAAGGGAAAAGGGAAACGCATCCTTGGAATAAAAGGATTTGGAAGATTGGGTCAGGGGATACCGCTTATTTATCAGAAATCTTTGAATAATGAATATCATGTTGAGGTAGCTATTTTAGGAGTGGACAGTGGAAAGGAAATTGTAATGTCAAGGCTTGTAACAAAAGAAAAAGGCCCCGGTTACTGCCATTTCCCAATCAATGCTGACCGTGGTTACGATGAAGATGTTATGAAAGGGTTTAACAGTGAAAAAAGGGTAACGGAGATTAAAGACGGCCGGCCGGTGAGCAAATGGATAAAGAAGAGTGGGCCGCGGAATGAACCGTTTGATCTTCGCGTTTATAATACAGCAGCGATTGAAAAGCTGAATCCCAATTTTGATATTCTGGAAAAGAAAATAAATGCCGGAATTAACTACATGAAAAAAAACGTGTCAGCGAAGAAAAAACGGAAAGTTGGAACTGTGAGCCGCGGGGTACAGATATAGAGAGGGAAAACAATGTTGTCAGAAATGCAGAAAAAGCGTTTGGAACGCTATGAGAAACGAATTGAAATGTATTATGAGGCAGAAGAAGCTGTTTTGCTGAATCAGGAATACAAAATCGGTACAAGGAGCCTGCGAAGGGCTGATTTGTCTACGATACGGGCGGCGATCAGGGAACTGGAAGGGCAGATTGAAACGTTAGAAGCCTGCGGAGGAAAAAATAAGGCTTTCCGTTGTATTCCAAGAGATATTTAGGATGGTGGAGGCATGAATATTTTTGATAAGCTTGTTGAATCGGTCAATCCATGTGCGGCTTTACAACGGGAATCGGCACGATGGAAACTGAATATGATCAGGAATTTTAGAAATTCAGGATATGACGAATCTGGAGCGTCGCGAAATAAAAACTCAATGCGTGGATGGTTGGCGTCAAGTAAGACGCCACAGGAAGATATTGATAAAAACATACCAGTGCTGCGGCAGAGGTCAAGGAGTCTGTTTATGTCGGCGCCGCTGGCTGTATCAGCAATCAAGACAAACCGAACGAATATCATCGGAGAAGGGCTACGACTGAAAAGCACGATTGACGCGGATTTTCTTAAAATGACGCAGGAGCAGGCAGCAGAGTGGCAGCGTAATGCAGAGAGGGAATTTGAACTATGGGCGCGGTCAAAGTTCTGTGATGCTACAAGGGTGAACAATTTTTATGAGATTCAACAGGTTGCGTGTATGTCGTGGCTGATGAACGGTGATGCCTGTGTTCTTATTGAATATGAACAACCTACAAGAGAATTGCCCTATGGGTTACGGCTTCACTTGATAGAATCTGACCGCGTTTCTACGCCGCACAGTACAGGGAGCAATGTCTATTTATATGCTACGAATCCGGATACAAATAACCGAATTTTTAACGGTGTAGAGGTAGATAACAATAACAGGGTTGTAGCCTATCATATTTGTTCGACGTACCCGAACAGTAATCTTTATTATCAAAAGGAGTGGAAAAGAGTAAAAGCGTTTGGTGATAAGACTGGAATACCGAACGTCCTGATGATCTATGAAACGGAAAGAGCTGAACAATACAGGGGTGTTCCGTACCTTGCGCCGGTAATAGAATCATTAAAACAGCTGACGCGATACAGCGAGGCCGAAATGATGGCGGCAGTAATAAATGGTTTTTTTACGGTGTTTGTAAAATCCGAAAAGGGAACATCAGAGATAGGGTTTACAGGTGTTGTGGATGAAGAAGAACAGATTGCGAATGATAACGTGAATTATGAATTAGGACCCGGTATGGTAAATATGTTAGAACCCGGTGAAAGTATAGAAATCGCAGATTCAAAACGTCCGTCGAGTAATTTCGACGCATTCACAACTTCTCTTGCAAAATACATTGGTGCTGCTTTGGAAATCCCGGTGGAAATCCTGATTAAACATTTTTCGTCAAGTTATTCAGCTTCCAGAGCTGGTCTCTTGGAAGCGTGGAAGGCTTTTCGGATGAAAAGGGCGTGGATAGCATCCGACCTTTGTCAGCCGGTGTATGAGATATTTCTGATTGAAGCCATTGCGAATGGGCGGTTGAAAGCCCCAGGTTTTTTCCTTAATCCACGAATCCGTATGGCATATTGTGGCGCACAGTGGAACGGGCCAGCACAGGGAATGATTGACCCAGTCAAGGAGGTAAATGCGGCAGAAAAACGAATCAGAATAGGTGTTTCCACGAGGCAGCGTGAAACGATAGAAATGACCGGCGGTGATTTTGACAGTAATGTGGCGCAGTTAGCGCGAGAAAATCAGATGATGAAAGAGGCGGGTCTCTTGCCGTCAGGAATGGAAGAACATCCGGGGGGCAGGTCACAGGGTGAAAATAAAGAAGAAAGTGGGGAAGAAATCGATGAAGCGGAAACTGATGATAACGAATAATCCAGCGGTAGTAGAGAAACAGAATCCGAAAACAAGTAAATTCTGGAATTTCTTAGATAATGGAGATACGGCAGAATTGCAGCTTTTCGGTACGATAGAGTCCGAAGAAGACTGGTGGAGTGATGATTGTGTTACATATCGTAACTTTATAAACGAACTGAACGGTCTTGGAGATAAGAAATCTATAAATGTAGTGATTCATTCCACGGGCGGGGATGTATTTGCAGCAAATGCTATATATAGCGCACTTGTCATGAATAAAGCTAAGATTACAGGGACGATCATAGGGATATGTGCGAGTGCGGCAACAATCGTTCTTATGGCTTGCGACAGCCGTAGGATTGCGAAGAATGCAATCTTGATGGCGCATAATCCATCGGTGTCATTATGGGGGTCCTATCAGGCAGATGAACTTCTAAAGATAGCGGAGGTTACGAATCAGGTCAAAAAAAGCATAGTGACCGCTTACATGGAACGGCTTGACAAGACAGAGGAGGAAATCAATCGGCTAATGGACGATGAAAGCTGGTATGTAGGACAGGAAGCTGTTGACGCCGGATTCTGTGACAGCATAATTGAAGCAGATTTTCAGAACAGCGTTTTTTCTAATAATATCATGATGAACGGAGTTTCATATAGTTTCAAGAATTATGTAGAAAAATTTGTTCCGGAGGACATAAGGAAAAAGGTGCAGGCTCTTTCTGAATCGACACAGACAGAAGCCGGCGCTTTTTCAAATAAATCAATAATGAAAGGAAGAAAAAAGATGGATGAAGAAAACAAAATGATGCCTGTTATTTCTGATGTTGCAGAACTGAAAGCAGCTTATCCGCAGTTATGTGCGCAGATTGCCGTTGATGCGGTTTCTGTTGAGAGGGAAAGGTTGAGGGCGATTGATGAGATTGCAAAGGGGATTCCGGAAGATGTTCTGATGAAGGCGCGGTATGATGAGCCTGTTTCAGCAGCAGATCTGGCGTTGGCGCAGATGAAGGCAAACAATGCGGCTGGGACAACATTCTTAAACAATATGGTTGCGGAAATTCAGAATTCCGGTGCGGCAGCAGTTGGGACGGAACCTAACACGGGATATGACACGGCACAGCAGGCGCAGGCGGAAAGTGAGCAGAAAGTCGCTGGATTTGCTAATAAGCTGAAAGCCGATAAAAGAAGGAGGTAAAAGGGATGAAGATGTATGAACAAATTGGAGAATTTAAGCCCGATTCCCTGATTGCAGGAAACGAATTTCCTATAATGAAAGAGGGAATCGGCCTGAAAGCCGGACAGGGCATATTGAAGCGTGGCTCCCTGATCATAAAGGATGCCGACAAGACTGGATATATTGCAGGGCAAACACAGACGACCGGGAATGCGGAAAGCGAACAGACGGAAACAATCGCGGGAAGCGTCTTCGGTATCTTGACGGATGATATTGACACTGGAACTGACGCCTCTGCAGACAACATTCCTGTTGTGTGTTATCAGACAGGTGAATTTAATCGCGAGGCCGTATTTGTTTCAGGGGAAGCAGCAGTTGAAAATTATGAGGATGATATGAAACGCATGGGGATTTATCTTCGTGGCGTTCAGAAATGTGAATAGGAGGATTAAAAAGATGCCAAAGTATACAACGAGAGAGATGATAGAGGCGATTGATCAGGCGCCGCCGGTCCGTACCTTTTTTCAGAAGACTTTTTTTCCGAAAGAGCAAACACATCTTACGGAAAAAGTAGAGTTTGATGTAAGAAAAGGAAAACGTATCATGGCGCCGTTTGTCAGCCCGCGTAAAGGCGGTAAAGTTATCACGCGTCAGGGATTCAAGACAAATCAGTTCACGACACCTAAGCTTGCGCCGGAAAGGGTATTGACAATTGATGATGTTTCCAAACGCGCAATCGGTGAAAATGTCTATTCTAAGAGAACGCCGGAAGAAAGAGAGGATGAACTTCTTGCAAAAGATTTTACAGATCTCGAAGAATCTATTGCGAGAAGAAAGGAATGGATGTGCCGTCAGGTCCTTTATGAAGGGAAACTGGATGTACAGGACGAAGAAGAAGGCGTGGATGTTCAGATTGATTTCGGATTTACCAATATTGTCGTGCTGGGGGAAGATGAACAGTGGACGCTCAAGACAGTTGACCCGCTTCCGCTTTTCAGCAGACTGCGCAAAAAGATCATCAAGGATACTGGACGGGCGCCTGATATGGCAATTTTCTCTTCGGATGTGATTAAAGATTTTATTCAGAATGAATATGTTATGAAGTCGATGGATGTTCTGAATATGAAAAATGTAGTGATTGAGCCGCGCGTTGTGGACCCGGCGCTGACATTTTATGGACGTATCGCGGAACTGGACCTTGATATTTACACCTATGACGAATGGTTTTTGAACGACCAGGGAAATGAGGAATCAATGGTTCCGACCGGGACAGTTCTTCTTGCGCATTCTGACGGAGAAGGCCAGTTCGAGTATGGACTTGTAACGCAGATGGAAGAGAAGAAATTTTACTCATATGAGGGAAAACTTGTACCTAAAGTGTGGGCTGATGAAAACAGCGAGGTAAAAAAGGGAAGGCTGACTTCCAGACCGCTTCCGAGGCCGTTTGATGTGGAGTCATGGGCGGTTATCTATGTAAAGAAGGGGGAAAGTAAATGAGGTATAAAACAAAGGTTACAGTGATAACAGGCGGAAGGGAATATCAGCCGGGAAAAGTTCTTCCGGCTGATATTTCTGCAGACGATTTGTTATTCCTGAAATCAAAAGGATTTGTTGAACCGATGGATATTGTGACGGTCGCAACGGAAATTGCTAATGAAGAAGATGATTTTTTCGGTTTTAACGAAAGTGAGCCGGATGAACTCAAAAGTTCAGAGGAAATAAAGAAAATCCGGTCAAAGAAAGAGCTTGTCAGATATGCAGCGTCGATTGGTCTTAATCTTGGAGATGGTTCAGATGAAAAAAGTCTGAAAGAACTGCAGGAAGAAGTGATCAACTTTCAGGAAGAATATGATCAGAAGGAAGAGTGATTTTTATGAGATCATTTAAAGAGCAGATGAAACAGGATATTAAATCCACATTCATGAGTTTTGCTGAATTTAGTGAGGTACATAAGCTGAATGGTAAAAACAAGCTTGTGATTATCGATGAGAACGAATTGAACGAGAGAGAGAAGCGCATAAGAGATGAAATAAAAGGGGAGGGGCTGCATAAAAAACAGCTTCTTTTCTATATTGAAGCAGAAAAGTGCGGCCCGCTTCCCTCTCCGGGGAATCTGCTAAATTTTGACGGAAGGGATTATATCGTAACAGATGCTGTTAATGAGGATGGTATCTATTCTGTCAGTTTGGAGGCGAAAAAATCATGAATATAACAGTAGAACCATCCCCGGCGCTGTATTTAGCACTGCAGAAACGGTTGCGTGAGATGGGAAAAAGCGATTACGCAAAAGAAGTTATGCGGAAAGCAATCAGAGAAACCGCGAAAGCTGTCAAGGAGGAACTGCATTCAGGAGCAAGAACCCTTTATACGATAAAGAGAGGTGCCTTTAAAAAATCTGATATTAAGGTAACGAATCCGACGAAGAACCAGTTGAGGGCGATTCTGGAGGTGGAAGGTGAGCCGCTGGCCTTGAAAGCATCTTATCAGAACCGAAAAAACGGGAAGAAAAAAGCTGCAAGTGCCTTGATAAAAGCAGGCGGAAATATGAAGGAATTGAAACTTGAGTCGGGCGGACGTACATACAAAGCCTTCGTTGCTACCATGACAAATGTGTCAAAAGATGGAAAAGAATCAGAACACGTAGGTATTTTTCAGAGGGTTCCGGGGAAATACATGAAGAAAAATCCGCATAAAGAAGCGATTAGGCAGATTTATGCACCGGCGAAATCAAAGGCAGCAGAGGGCGCATATGGAGAAATGGACGTCAAGGGGGAATTATCATACCGCCTGCATAAGCATATGAATGCAATGATGGGAGGATAGTATTTTGACAGCATACGAATTGCAGAAAGATATAGCCGGAGAAGTGGAAAGAATCCTTCAATGTATGCTTTTGAAGGATGTTAAAGGGAATACGGGACATTTAAAAGCATATGCGCAGGCTCTCCCAAAACGGACGCAAAATATTCGTGATTATGAAGAAGCAGGGGCGGCACCGGATGTAAGTGTTATAAGTGATGAGGATATTGTGCTAGATGAAGATGTGATAATAAATGAAATATTAGAAGATGACCCATATCCGTACTGTATCATAATGGTAAATTCTGGAGAAATACAGCCGTCGCAGAATGTCCACGAGGTACAGATAACATTGGTATTTGGTATATTTGATGATGATAAAGAGTGTCAGGGACATCAGGTCATTATGAATATGATACATAAGGTTGCTGAACGCTTCATAAAAAATCCTTATTTGAAGGAAAAATATCGGCTGAATCATGATGCAGGCATCAAATGGATACTGGGCGACGATGACCAGTATCCATACTATTTCGGTGCGGTTGAAATGACATGGGATACATTTTTTGTAAGATTGGAGGATGACAAGTATGTCTAAGGAAAAAAAGATGCCACAACAGGAAGAAAAGAAAACGCTGATATACTTAGGGCCGGAAATTCCGGGCGTGGTAGCAGTCGGCACTGTATTTAAGAATGGACTGACAAAGAAGCTTGAAGAAAAAATAAAGGAACTTCCGGCGATCAATATGTTGCTGGTACCGGTAAAGGATGTCGTAAAAGTGAAAAAAGAACTGACAAAGGAAGCGTCCGCGGTAAAAATTTGCTATCAGAAAGTTGCTGAATATGCGGCAAAGAAAGGAGTATAAAGATGGAAGAATATCGTCATGGAATCCGGGTCGAAGAAGAAGGCAGTTATGTTGCGGAGCCCTCAACCGGTACGGCAGGCTTGCAGGTAATATTCGGAACTGCTCCGATCAATCTGGCGGCTGCTCCTGAAGCGGCAGTTAATACACCGGTTATATGCCGGACAATAAAGGATGCACAGGAAAAATTAGGGTACAGCGACGACTACAAGAAATATACGTTGTGTCAATCGATGAATGCAAGCTTTCAGGCATTTAATATTGCGCCGGTTGTCTTTATTAATGTACTGGACCCGGCGAAGCATAAGAAGGAAAATGCAGAAAAGGAATATACGATTGTCAATGGGCAGGTGACTTTGGAAGAAGAAGGAATCCTGAAAAAGAGTGTGAAAGTCAGGAGCGGAGAAGAAATTTTAATACCGGATACGGATTATCTGCTCTCTTTTGACACGAGTGGAAAGCTGACTGTTACAATGATTTCTGAAAAGGCAATGAGTGCGGTAAAAATAAATGTTTCATCGGCGAGCATTGCACCGGAGCTGGTCACAGCGGAGGATATTATCGGTGGTTATGATGCGGAGACAGGAAAAGAATATGGGCTTGAGGTAATACGTCAGGTGTATCCCAAAACAGGTATGACACCAGCGTTATTCATGGCTCCTGGGTGGAGTCATAAGCCGGAAGTAGCCGCTGTTATGATCGCAAAAAGCGGAGCAATCAACGGTGCATTTATGGCGGAATGTTTGCTGGATATCGATACAGAGGGTGCAAGAAAATATACTGATGTAGAAAATTGGAAAAAAGAAAACGGATATTCCGATACTCATGCGATTGCATTATGGCCCAAGGTAATACTGAATGACAGACCGGTATATTTTTCTGCTGTATATGGAGCTATGGCGGCATATTGGGATGCGCAGAATGATGATGTACCTGATATTTCTCCTTCGAATATGCTTGCAAATGTTGAGGCAGCAGTATTAGAAGATGGAACAGAAATCTTTATGGACAGGCAGCAGGCAAATGTGCTGAATGGTGCCGGAATCGTGACATTGCTTTATGAGGCTGGCTGGCGTGCATGGGGAAACAATACTTCCGCATTTCCGGATACGATGGAACTGAAAGACCGGTGGATTAATTGCAGAAGGGTCTTTTCGTGGGTGGCAAACAGCCTGATCACGACATATCACGAAAAGGTTGATAGTCCGGCTAATTATCGCTTGATTGAAAATATATGCGATTCGGAAAATATACGGTTGAATAGCTATGTATCAGCAGGAAAGCTCGCTGGTGGTCGGATTGAGTATAATGAAGAAGAGAACAGCGTTGAGAATATGCTGAATGGACAGGTTATCTTTCATGTGTATATCGCGGCATATACGCCGGCCGAGGATATTCTGTTTATCTTAAAATTCGACCCGGAGATGTTGAAAGATAGTCTGACAGGAACAGGAGGCGCGTCATGATGAAGGATAGTAAATTGGTTTTTCCAGAGGTGATCAATAATTTTAACGTTTACAACAGCGGTAATAAATTGATGGGTATTTCAGGTGAGGTCAATCTGGCAGAACTTAAAGCCAAGACGGCAACGGTAAGCGGTGCGGGAATTTTGGGGGAGTACGAAACGGCTGTGATCGGTATGTTTGAGAATTTATCGCAGGAGATTCCTTTCCGGATGATTAATCAAGAGTTTTTTGACTTGATGGATACGAGTAAACAAGCGGAAATTGTGCTGCGCTCTTCTGTACAGAATGTGAATAAATCGTCCGGCGGCGCATTGAGTACACAGGGGATGCGCATTGTATTTCGTGGAAGGCCGATAGAATTTAAGCCGGGACAGTTGAAGCTGGCAGATTTGATGAATTCTTCTGTTACACTTGGATTAACTTATGTGCTGATCGAGATGGGCGGCGAGAAGAAGATGGAGTTGGACAAGCTGAACGAAATCTATATCGTAAATGGCAAAGATTTGCTTGAGGATGTCAGGAAACAGTGTTGATTAAATATTTATTTAAAGTCCAATAAAAAGGACAGAAAGGAAAAGTAATGGATAAAGTAAATGAAATGAATGAGAATACGAAAAAAATGGATAAACTGGATGCAGCAATGGAAGAAGAAGGAAAGAATTTGTACGTTATACCTTTAAAAAAACCGGTCATATTCGAAGGTAAAACGTATGACCGCATCGACCTCACAGGGCTTGAGAATCTTCGGGCGGCTGATATGATTGCGATCAACAGAAGGCTGGCAAGGATGGGAAGCGAAGTTCAGGAAAATTCGCTGGAATATGCACTCAATATAGCGGCAGAGGCATCTTCCCTTCCGATAGAGTTTTATGAACAGTTAAAGTGCAGCGTTGCAATGAAAGTAAAGACGTGTGTGATGCTTTTTTTATTCAGGCAGGAATAAGACCGTCGGATGGTGCCGAATTACGCAAACTGTGCATAAGATTATGTCTTTTTACGCGGACAGGTTTGGACTATTTTCTAAATCTGCCCGTTTTTGAATTAATGGAGATAGCAAACGAGGTGAATAAGGTTGCAGGACAGCACATATAAACTGGCGATACAGATAGCAGGTGAAATAGAAAAGTCTTTTTATAATGCCGCAAACACAACGAAGAAAGAGATATCGGAAGTTGCAAAAGCAGCGACTTTTATTCAAAGCGGACTGAAAGATTCGGAACCGTTTTTTTCCGGGTTGGAAAGTGTCGCAGTGACGACATTTAAAGCAATAGCGAGTGCAGCGGTAGTAGCAGGTACAGCAATCACTGCGGGTATTGGTGCGTCGATATCTGTCGGCTCCGAGTTTGAATCTGCTTTTGCCGGTGTAAAAAAGACTGTAACGGCAACAGATTCAGAGTTGGCACAGATGCGGGATGAACTGCGTCAGATGGCGAAAGAAATGCCGATGACGGCTTCGGGACTGTCAGAAATTTCAGAGGCAGCAGGACAGCTTGGCATACAGAATGAAAATCTCATGGATTTCACAAAGACGATGGCGGATATGTCGGTCGCAACGAATTTAACAAGTGAAGAGGCGGCGACAGAGTTCGCACAGTTCGCAAATATAACCGGAATGTCGCAGGAATACTTTGACGAACTTGGAAGTTCTGTGGTAGCGCTTGGCAATACGATGGCCACAAACGAGGCCGATATCGTCAGCATGGGAATGCGGATTGCGGCAGCAGGCGATCAAGTCGGATTGAGCGAAGCTGAAATCATGGCCTATGCGGCATCGTTATCTTCGGTCGGTATTGAAGCAGAGGCCGGCGGCACGGCATTTTCTAAATTGCTTGTTAATCTGCAGATGGCGGCGGAAACCGGGCAGAATCTAAAGAATTATGCGAAAGTGGCCGGAATGACCGGCGCAGAGTTCAAAAAGGCATTTCAGGAAGATGCGAGCGGTGCGATTAACGCATTTCTTGCCGAACTGAATGACACAGAAAGAAACGGGAAGAGCGCGATTGCCGTATTGACAGAGATGGGTATCACGGAAGTAAGATTGCGTGATACCCTGATACGTTCAGCCGGCGCAAGCGATATGCTGGAAAGTGCACTGAAAACTTCTGATGAAGCGTGGCAGGAGAATGTTGCGCTTGCAAATGAAGCAGCACAAAGATATGCGACATTCGAAAACCAATGCGGTATTCTCGGGAACAAGATAACGGATATCGGGATAAGTATCTATGATGACCTGCGGCCGGGATTGACGGAAGCGATTACACTTGCAAATGATTTCGTGGATGGTCTGGCCGGGCAGGAGGATGTCATAGGCAATATGATAGGCTCTGCGGTAAAAGGTATGCCGACGATGGTTCGTGAAGTGAAAGAGGCGGGTGAAGCAGTCAGGGAGTTTTCCGAACCGTTTTTGAAGGTCGGTGGATGGCTCGTAGAAAATCCGGGCGTGATAACTGGTACGATAATGGGAATCGGGACATCCTTAGCAACTTATAAAATTGCGACAGGGATTGCTTCGCTTGCAACTTCGCTAGGAAGTCTCGGACCGGTTGGCGCAGGTATCTTGGGATTAGGCGGTGTGGCAGCAGTCATTACAGGTATTGGTACAGCAGTAAAAAAGAGCGCGGCGGAAGCGAAACAGGCAAATCTGGCCGCGCACTTTGGGAATATTGCATTATCCATGAAGGATATTCAGGAGGCGGCATCCTTTATCGTGGGAAGCGAGAGCCTTGAGCAGATGCGGGCTTCTATGGAAGCAATGGCCGCTCTGGACAGTATATCGGATGAGATCAGGAGCGTGTCTGATGAAATAAACAAAGCGAATTGGAAAGTTTCTATTGGAATGGAGCTGGACGCGGCGGAAAGCGAAGATTATAAGAATCAGGTGCAGCAGTATTATGCGTCTGTACAGGAGTATGTAACACAGCAGCAGTATGCAATTACGCTTTCTGTAAATACGCTGCTTGGAGATACAGAAGACAGTAATATTGTCACGCAGATGAATGAGTTTTACGCCGGGAAACAACAAGAACTTGCGACACTCGGTACGGAGTTGAATCAGACTTTTAATGAAGCCTTTAACGATGGCCTGCTTGATATCTATGAGATAGAAGATATTGAGAACTTGAGGCAGCAGATAGTGGATTTGCAGTCCGCACTGGCAAACAATGGCCTCGATGCGGAGCTTGACCTGATAAACATAAAATATGGAAATGAGCTGGACGCAGATTCGATGGTGAATCTGTTTGCGGAAATAAACCGCGTTGGGAAAGAACAACAGGCCGGACTGGATGAAAATTATATAGAATCGAAAAAAGCATGGAATACAGTATATGAAGAGGGCGGGTCTTATTATGATTCTGCAGGAATTTATTATAAAGAAGGAATGTCCAAGGAGGCTTTTGAAGCGGGAAACGCGGAGATAGACACAGGATATCTGCAAGAACAGGCAAATTTGTGGGGAAATATAGCGGAGTTTCAGACGGGCAAATTAAGAGAAGCATATGGGGAGGAATGGCCTGGTCTGATAAATGAGCTGCAGACAGTAACAGAAAATCTGCTTGGCAGCCGCTTGGATAATATAGCATTCGAAGGCGGTTCAAATATTTTAAACTTTCTGGGAGAAGATATTATCAATTCGATTGATATTGACAAGTCTACAAAAGATGCTCTGGCAGAATTTTATGAGCAGATGAGTCCGGCATTAGAGGACTTGCAGAAAGTTGAACAGCAATATAAGGAGGCAGGTATAGCCGTACCTGAATCAGTTCGAGAGGGCATTTTAGAAATGGGTGCTATCGGTGCGTTAAGTGGAGATACGGATGCAATATGGGAAGTGATTGGGCAGACGGCAGAGTCGGAAGAATATCAGAATGCAATGCGGACGATTGCAGAATCCGGTGGATATCTCCCGGAACAGATTGCGGAGGCGATTGCCGGAAATCAGTATCAAATCGACGCAGCAATCTCGCAGTCGTGGCAGGATACACAAAATTTATATGAACAGACATTCGGTCAGGGACTCCGTATGGCGATGTCCGGTGGCGGCATCGGGAATGGACTTGGAAGCAGTTTCGGCTCAATGACGCGGGCAGCGCGGGATATACCTGGGCACGCAGACGGCGGCATTTTTGACGTACCGCATCTTGCATGGTTTTCTGAAAAAGGGCCGGAGGCGGCAATCCCGATTGATGGCTCACAGAATGCGATCAATTTATGGGAAAAGACCGGAGAGCTTCTGGGGATGGAAAGTCTGGCTGACAGGACACAGGCGATCATGAATTATTCGGATAATTCCGGGATTCAGGTATCTTTTAATCCGGTAATACAAGTGTATGGGAATACGCAAGAGCAGGATATAGAAGATGCACTTGAATCAAAATTCGAAGAGTTCAAGTCGTTTATGGAGCAATATATGAAGGAAAATGAGAGACGTAGTTTTAGGTGATTTGATGGAAAAATTCTTTTTGTAAAAGATATTTGAAGCATCTGATTGTTGGAATGGCAGTCAGGTGCTTTTAATGTGCTGTGAAAGAGCAGGAAAATGCTGAAAGAGAAGGTATTTTTATGTATGTAACAAAACAAGGTGAATGCTGGGATGAAGCGGCAAAGAATGTATATGGTAGTGAGAAGTATGTAGGCTTCTTGATGCAGAATAACTTAAAATTACTCGATGTTACGGTATTTTCGGCGGGAATGAAGCTAAACACGCCGGATATGCTGAAGGATGAAAGCGACCTGCCGGTTTGGAGGAGAAAACAATGAGCAAAGCGAGACGGGCATCAATAAATATCAGCTATGAAAATATTAATATTATGGAAGATATAGAAGATGATCTGAAATCCTTTTCCTATACAGATGCGGCATCCGGGGAAAGTGATTCTATTGAGATTACTGTGAAAGACCGGGAAAGAAAATGGATGCGAGGTTGGATGCCGGAAAAGGGAAATCACATAAGTGCAGATATCCTTTTTAAAGATTGGATGTGTGATGGTGATGATTGGGATATGTACTGCGGAGAATTTGAGGTAGATGATGTGTCTGTATCTGGCCCGCCAGCGGTATGCAAGATTGGAGCGGTATCTATTCCACGCTCGGAAGCTTTTAATGAAGAGGAACGCACTAAAAATTGGGAAAATGTTACGGTTAAGGAAATTGCAGAAGAGATTGCAAGTCGCGCTGGAATAGAGTTTTTCTATGATGCGGACGAAATATCTATCATGGCATTGGAGCAGGACAAACAGACTGATTGCAAATTCTTATATGCCGTATGTAAAAAATACGGTTTGGCAATGAAGGTATTTGCAAATAAAATAGTCATTTTCGATGAAGCATTATACGAAGCAGAAGCACCGACGATAACGCTGCATTATTATGATTTTAGCAAATTTAGCTATAATACAACACTGGCCGGTACTTATACGGGTGCAAAAATAGCTTATACAGACCCAGGCACGAGTGAAGATCATGTTGTTACGGTCGGCGGAGGCAGCAGGATAATGGAAATGAACGAAGAGGCAGACAGCGCTGCAGATGCACAGCGAAAAGCAATAGCGGCATTGAATACCGCGAATAAGAAGGATGTTACTTTTTCGGGCACCGTTATGGCAAGAAAAGGGCTTGTAGCAAGCAGTTGCATTAATATAGAAGGTTTTGGCCGACCTGATGGAACTTATTATATCGATGAAGTGATAACAAAAATTAGTGGAAATGGAGCATCGCAACAATCTATATCAGCACATCGAGTAGGATACAGAATGGATGATGCAACGATAATGATAGATGCGAAGCCGGAAATGAAAGAAGCGGGAGAGGGAACTTCTTATACAGTTGTAAAAGGTGATACGTTGTGGGGCATTGCAAATGCTTTGCTCGATTCACCGCTCCGATATGCGGAAATCTACAACATTAATAAAGAAGTTATAGAGGCAGCAGCACAGGAAAGAGGAAAAAAAGATTCAAGTAACGGACACTGGATTTTCCCCGGAACCGTATTATTGATTCCGGCTCCGGAAGCAGAAGGAATGGTTGAAAATGGCGAATAGTGAAATACGGGTAGGGAGAGTATCTTCAATCAATTATGAATCGGGCATGATTCGGGTAACATATCACGATAAAGATGATTCAGTGACGGCAGAATATCCATTGCTGACAAATAATGATGAGTACATCATGCCGGAAATTGGTCAGGATGTCATCGTGGCACATCTTTCAAATGGTAGCAGTCGTGGAGCAATCATCGGAACATTATGGAATAAAAAACATATTCCGTATGAGACAGGAAAAGGACTATACCGGAAAGAATTATCAAGGAAAAAAGATGCAGCATACATCCGCTATTCAGATGAAACGGGCGAGTATTTGTTAAAAGTTGCAAATATACATCTAAATGGCGTCAATAAAACAATATTGGATGGTCCTAAAGTGGAGATATCCGCGAATATTTCTATGCTTTTAGAGGCAGAAAATATGCGCATAGATACATCGGAATTACTGTTGACGGGTGGAAAACCGGGTGTGATTAATGCGGATGTAAAAGCTGATATAAATATAGAACAGAAAGAAAATGCACTGGAAGCGGAAATTCTGAAAGCAGTGTTAGAGTTTGCAGAAGGTTTGGAAATAAAGGCTGGAACTGATATTCAGATGGTGGCGGATGAACAACTGGCAATATCTGGAGCAAAAGGCGTTGAAATAACATCAGGTGAGGAATTGCGGTTTTCAGATGGTAAATATAGCGTAACATTATCTGAAATCATGGAAATGTTAGGAAGTTCAGGGGGATAAAGAAATGGGTGCGATAGGAATTTGGGGAAATAGAATTATCTTTGAAACATCGGACAGACGCTTATTAACTTTCTCTGGAATGACGCAAAAAGTGTTGGGAAAATATGCAAAGCATAGCGTGATAGGGCAAAAAGATTATCCGGAATTTACAGGGCCGGGGAATCGAAACATATCATTTAAAATGCTATTGGACGTTTCATTCGGCATAAAGCCGCGTGAGATAATGGATAGCATTGAAGAAGCAGTAGAAAACGGAGAAGTGAACTACCTTATCGTTGGTGGCAGGATGTTTGGAAAAAATAAGTATTATATATCATCCGTATCGGAAGCTTTAAATGTAGTAATGGGCAGGGGCGAAATCGTACAAGCGACTTTAAATGTCAGTATGGAGGAATACAAGTGATAGATGTTAATAAAGCGGTTATAAATCTAAGAGGATTTGCGGAAAGCGAAATAGAGGATGTGCGAAGATGCCTGGCGACACTGTATTCTATCCGTACAGGAGAGCAACCGCTTGACAGAAATTTAGGAATTGACACCTCTTTCCTTGACATGCCGATGAATATTGCTAAAAACTTATTTACATTAGAAGTAGTGGATAAGACAGAGCAATATGAAAAGCGGGCAGAAGTGGATAAAGTAGAATATAAATTTGAAAAAGATGGACAGATGATACCGGTTATCTATATTAAGAAGCGAGGAATATTATGAGTAGTATATTGAATGATTATCCGGAAGTTAGTTTTATTGATAATATGACAGTTGAAGATATTCAGGCGTATTACATGAAGGCAATGCGGGAAAAGTATAAAGAATTGACCGGCAGGGAGCTTATAATGGGTGAAGCTGAACCGGTAAAGTTAATCGCATATGCGAATTGTTTGATTCTTTATCAGATTGCACAGTATGCAGACCGCGCCGGAAAAATGTCATTGTTAAAGTACAGCTATGGGGATTATTTAGAGAATATCGGGGCTTTAAAGGGGGTCAGGCGTTTGGACGCAGGGAAAGCGGTAACGACCATGCGATTCACTTTGTCTACGGAAATGCCCGGTGTGATTACAATCCCAAAGGGTACAAGAGTAACTGCGGAATCGGGAGTATACTTTGAGACGATTGAGAATCTTGAGATACCTGCAGGACATACGGTTGGTGAAGTAAATGCAGAATGCAAAGAGGCTGGAATCATAGGCAATGGGTATACGGAAGGAATGTTGAATATGATAGTAGACCCGATAGCTTATGTGGAAAAGGTAGAAAACATTACGGTCACACAGGGCGGTTCCGATAAAGAGGATGATAAGAATCTTGCAGAACGAATATACCTTACACCCTCATCCTGGTCTGTGGCAGGCCCGGACGATGCGTACATATACTGGGTAAAAACATTCGATGCGGCGATTAAAGATGTCCGAGTGCATTCGGATGTACCAGGAGAGGTGGAAATAAGGTTTTTGCTGGAAGGTGGGGAGATTCCGACAGAAACAATGATTGAGGAATTAGAAAATTTCATGAGAAGTGGGGATATAAGACCGCTTACCGATCATGTAAATGTTGCAGCACCGGGTATTCATGAGTATGAGATTGACCTGACATATTACATAAACAATAGCGATATAAAGAAAGTGTCTATGATACAGGAAAAAGTATCAGAGGCGGTAAATGAGTACAAAAGATGGCAAAGTGCGGAAATCGGAAGGGATATTGTGCCGGATAAATTGATCTCGCTGATAATATCGGCTGGAGCAAAGCGGGTAGAAGTTACGTCACCGGCATTTTGTGCATTAAGATGGGAAGAAATAGCGGCATCAGTTACAACGAACGTAAAATATGGGGGGTTAGAGGATGATTGACCTGAAAAATGTTACCGCATTGGATATTTTGCCGGATGTTTTGCGAAAGGATACAAAGGTAATAGCGGCAAGTTATGCAATGAATCATACGGCGAAGATGATTCTAAGTATGATTGAAAAAACTTCCGTATACGCTTTAGTTGACGTGCTTCCGGAAAAATTAGTAGATTTGTTGGCATTAGAGTTTAGGGCGCAATATTATATCATGGACGCGGCATTGGAAGAAAAACGCGAGGCAGTAAAAAAGGCGCTTTTGTGGTATAAAAAGGCAGGAACAGCATCGGTTGTTATGGAATTATGCGAATTCCTATATGGAAAAAGTATTGTATGGGAATGGTTCGATTATAATGGTAGGCCCTACACATTTAAGCTGGAGATGTTGGAAGAAAGTAGATTGATTGACACGGCTGGAATCAATAATTTTATTCTTGCCGTAAAAAAAGTAAAAAATACACGATCATTATTAGAGGCATTAATTTTTCATAGAAAAGCAACTGTTCTGGCTCACTCGGGTGCGGCGACAACTTCATACACAAGACAGGCTATCATAGATTTTTTTATAGAAGAAGCAGAAGAAGAATTGATGAATCATGCGGCGGGAAAAACAAATGAAGCATTTAAAAGGCAGGTCATAGTTGATTTTGAAAAAGCAGAGGCGGAAATATCATATGATTTGGAGTCAAATGTTGTATTAATACAAAAAAAGTATAGTGGAGGAATGGAAGATGGCAATATTTAATAGCGCGGTATTAACAAGGAAAGGAAACGAATTGCTGATTGATGCGGCAGCTGGAAATAGAATTACATTTACAAGAATGATAGTGGGATGTGGCGAGTATACAGATGCGGAAAGAGAACGGAGCAAACTTGAAAAAATGGAAAATTTGAAAGATGCAAAGCAGGAGTTCACATTTTCCGCATATAAAAAGGTAAGTGAACAATGTTTTCTGCTTACAGCAGTTATATCAAATAGAGAGCTTGCAAAAGGGTATAAAATTACAGAAATTGGGGTATATGGAAAGATATCTGATGATTCAGAGGATGTCTTGTGTTCCATTGCAGTAACAAATAGTATAGAAGAATCGGATACATTTCCGCCGTACAATGGCTTGCAGGAATGTCAGATCGTACAGGATTATTATGTAACAATATCGCCAGATGCAGAAGTTACTGTAATAACAAAAGGGGCAAGTGTAATGATTGAGGATTTTCTTGCAACAATCGAAGAAATTAAGCAGAAATTTGAAGAAAAGATTGAAGCGTTAAAAAAGTCTTTTCAGGATGGTGTGGATAAAATATGTAATTACTTGAAAGGGCTTGGATTCACACCAGCGGACAGAAGCCCAGACGAAATTTGCAATGCTATACAAAGAATTTATGATGAAAGATATGGGACTGGTTACGATGAGGGAAGAAGACAGGGGCAGCAGGATGTAATAAACAATCCATCGGCTTATGGCATTGCTCTAGTAACAGATATAATTGAGCATATGAAAGCAAGTGATTGGAGAACAGACTTTGGAGGTACGAGTTGTATCTATACAGCTGCTAAAAACGGCAATGTTAATATATGGTTTAGAGTAAACTTTGACTATGATCATCCTCATGGTGCCAATGCTGGTGATGTATATATATATCGCAATAATACAGCAATATGTAAATTCTCTGCTTCGGATTTGGGATATCATGTTTCTGAAGGCGGATATGCAAGTTATACTTCTACTGATTTCGAACAAAATACAAGTAGTTATTATTTTGATGAAGGTGATAAGATACGCGTTGAGGCTGCAGGCAACGGGTCAGCTGGTATGCTTGTAGTACTAATTTATTAAATTCAAAAGGAGACAAATAAAGTGAGAACATTTGATAAATCTGTTCTAACGAAAAAGGGGAATGAGTTGCTTGTTGAAGCTGCGTCTGGCAGGGAGATAGAATTTACAAGACTAGTGACAGGATGTGGAAATTATGATACACATGAGGAATTAATGAATGTAATAGCATTAAGAGAACAAAGGCAGGAATTTTGCTTTACAGAGATTGAAAAAATTAATGAAGGTAGCGTACTACTAAAAGCAGTAATTTCAAACAGGAATCTTAAAACTGGTTATTATATGACGGAAGTTGGAATATATGGGAAAGTACATGGTACAGAGGATGAAATTTTATATTCCATAAATGTAAATATTGATAATGCGGATTTTTTGCCGCCCTATAATGGGCTGGTACCAACAGAGATAAATATAAGCTGTTACATAACGATTAAACAAGATGAACGGCCTAGAGTGACGTTAGGAGATGCAATTGATATCCTGATAAATGAGATTGATGAAGAAACGAAAAGGGCAATAAAAGCAGAAAAAAATAATTCGGATGCCATAGTTACGGAGACAGAGCGTGCAAAAGAGCAGGAGTCATTGAAGGCACCTATTGAAAGTCCTGAATTTTTAGGTAGACCAACGGCACCGACTCCGGAAACAAACGCAAATAATGAGCAGCTGGCAACGACAGCGTTTGTAAAAGCGATTGTAAATGCACTAATTAACGGAGCGCCAGAAACATTGGATACTTTCAAGGAAATAGCAGAAGCTTTTGCAGAAAATGAGATTTTACTAAATGCTCTGAATGACGCAATCGGAAAAAAACTTGGAAAAACGGAAAATGCGGTATCAGCATCGAAGTGGGAAACCGGTCGTAATATAAATGGCATTATAATGGACGGTACTTCTAACAGAGTGAATTATGGAACGTGTTCTACACCGGCGGCAGCCGTGATAAAAACGGTGGAATGTACGGGTTTTTATTTAGTGTATGGGGCGGAAATAACGGTTAAATTTACCATGACAAATACGGCAGTAAATCCAAAGCTAAATGTAGGTGGGACTGGCGCAAAGCAGATTTATTATCGCGGTGTTGCTATTCCTGCCGGATATCTTGCAGCAAACAGGACGTATATATTTAGATATAATGGCACACAGTGGGAATTGGTCGGAGATGTAAATACTAACATAACTTATTCGGAAATGAAAGGTGCGACAGCAGATGCGGACGGAACGCATGGACTTGTCCCTGCAGCCGTAGCGGGGAAACAGACAGCATTTTTGCGCGGCGATGGAACATGGGTTAATCTAAGTACGAGTCTTGCTGGAACCGTGCCAGGGATTCCCCTTGATCAAACCGCTGGAAAGGCACTTAAAGACCAACTTGATAAGCAAAATAGCAATTTATCTGA
>CAMWXB010000064.1 GCA_947178125.1 uncultured Lachnospiraceae bacterium
GCGTATACCTTTTACCGTCTGATGTCAAGTTTTTTTTTGACATTTTGTCATTTTTATTTTATGTTCCTTATTTTAATGTGGTATATTTATATTTGCTATTATGCTTTTAATATAACATATATGGCATAAATTGTCTATTTTTTTAGCAAAGGTACCCCCCTTACCTTATCCGGAGAATATTTCTTTCAAAAGCAGCATACATGACATTACCCTATAAAAAAGGTGTAAAGCCTTAATAATTCAGCAGGCTCTACACCTCTGTATGATATAAGATATAATTTTATTATTCAAGTTCTGAATAATCAATACCATAACTGGACAACTTTACTTTTGCAACTTCTTTTTGCTCTTCTGATGGCATATAATCCCTGTTTCTACTGAAAAATCTCCTCAAAAACCTCAAAACAATCAAACGTCGCAAAATAATCCTTCGGCGTCTCCGCTCTTCTGATCAGCTGCACGCTTCCGTCCTCTTTCAAAAGCAGCTCCGCGGAGCGCAGTTTGCCATTATAATTATAGCCCATTGCATGACCGTGCGCGCCCGTATCGTGGATGACGAGATAATCGCCTTTTTCGATTTCCGGCAGCATTCTGTCAATTGCAAATTTATCGTTATTTTCACACAGAGAACCCGTCACATCGTATTGATGGTCGCAGGGATGGTCTTCCTTGCCGAGTACCGTAATATGATGATATGCACCGTACATGGCAGGACGCATCAGGTTGACCGCACAGGCATCCACACCGATATATTCTTTATGAGTGTGCTTCTCATGAATCGCCTGTGTAACGAGCGCTCCGTATGGTCCCATCATAAAACGGCCCATTTCGGTATAGATTGCTACGTCTCCCATGCCCGCCGGAATAAGGATTTCTTCATATACTTTCCGCACGCCATCACCGATAACTCTGATATCATTCGGCTCCTGCTCCGGGGTATAAGGAATGCCGACGCCACCCGAAAGATTGATAAAGGAAACGCTGATGCCAGTCTCTTCTTTCAGCTTTACGGCCAGTTCAAAAAGCTGTCCGGCAAGCTGTGGATAATATTCGTTCGTCACCGTATTGCTCGCGAGAAAAGCATGAATGCCGAAACGTTTTACGCCTTTTTCCTTTAAAATGCGGAATCCTTCGAATAACTGCTCCGTCGTAAAACCATATTTGGAATCTCCCGGATTATCCATGATGCCGTTGCTCATCTGAAAAATACCGCCCGGATTGTAACGGCAGCTCATCATCTCCGGAAGTTTTCCAAGAATCTCTTCCAGAAAATCAATATGCGTGATATCATCCAGATTGATGATCGCGCCGATTTTCGCCGCATACTCATAATCCTCTCTCGGCGTATCGTTGGATGAGAACATCACATCTTCTCCGTTAATGTCGAGCGCATTGCTCAACATCAACTCTGTCAAGGAAGAGCAGTCACAACCGCAGCCATATTCATGCAGAATCCTGATCAAAAAAGGATTCGGCGTTGCTTTTACCGCAAAATACTCTTTAAAGCCTTTATTCCACGCAAAAGCCTCTTTCACGGCCTTTGCATTCTCCCGAATGCCCTTCTCGTCATAAATATGAAAAGGGGTAGAATATGTTTTCGTAATTTCTTCTATTTTTTCTTTTGTCACAAACGGTACTTTTTTCATTTGTAAGACCGCTCCTTTCTGAAATCTTTTTCACTGCCTGCCCGAGCTCTGTCCGGCCCGTTTTATTCTCTCATCGGGACCGGCACAGTCTCATTCAGCCTGCGGTCCTATTTTATCACCATACCGTTTTATCTGTAAATATGATAATTAAAATCTCAGTAATTCAATTATTAGATTATTTATCGAAAGCCTTCTACCACCGGCCAGAAAACCGACCAAATAGAAAACCGATTATCTACATCAGATATTTTCAATCTGCCAGTCAATCGGCTCTGCTCCATTGGCCTTTAGAAATTCATTGGCCTGACTGAAATGCTTACAGCCGAAAAAGCCGCGGTACGCGGACAGCGGACTCGGATGCGGCGCTTTCAGAATCAGATGCTTTGGATTGGTCAGCATGGGAATCTTACTCTGGGCCGGCCGCCCCCATAACAGGTACACAATCGGCCGTTCCTGTGCGTTCACGGCGTGGATGACCGCATCCGTAAACTCTTCCCACCCTTTTCCCTGATGGGAATTGGCCTGATGTGCCCGGACGGTCAGGACGGTATTCAGAAGCAGAACGCCTTGGTCCGCCCATTTTTTCAAATAACCGTTATTCGGTATATAGCAGCCCAGATCGTCATGCAGTTCCTGATAAATATTCTGCAGGGAAGGCGGTATATCTTTCTGATCGGGCAATACGGAAAAGCTCATGCCATGCGCCTGATGCTCATTATGATAAGGGTCCTGGCCAAGCAAAAGCACTTTAACATCACTTAACGGCGTAAAATGAAAAGCGTTGAAAATATCATCCGCCGGCGGATAAACCACCACTTTGCTGTACTCTTCCCGTATGAACTGATAAAGCTGTTTATAATACGGCTTCCGAAACTCCGCTCCCAACGCTTCCGCCCAGTCATTACTCAACATCGCCATGCGCCATGTGCCCCCTTCTCTTTCGTCAATTCTTTCTGTCAATCATGCTTTTATTCAGCCTGCGATATCCCTATCTCCTGTTCTTTATCCGGAACATGCCGATCATATTCCGGAGCAGGCCTGCCTGCGAACTGAGCTGCTGGCTTGTCGCCGCACTTTCCTCCGCCGTTGCCGAATTGGTCTGTACCACATTGGAAATCTGATTGATCTGCTCTCTGATTTCAAACACGGAGTCCGCCTGTGCGCGTGCTGCCTCTGCAATCATGTTCGTTGTCTCAACCACTTCGTTTGCACCGGAAACAACAGTAACCAACTGTTCCGCCGTTTCACTGGCAATCCTTGTTCCCTCTTTCACTGCTTCAATAGAACGTTCTATCAGATTTGCCGTTGACTTGGAAGCTTCGGAACTTCTGCCCGCCAGCTCCCGTACTTCTTCCGCTACGACCGCAAAGCCTTTTCCGACCTCTCCCGCCCGGGCTGCTTCCACCGCAGCATTCAATGCGAGAATATTCGTCTGGGAAGAAATATTTTCAATTGTTTTAATAATCTTTCCAATCTCATTGGAACGAGCGTCAATCGCCTCCATCGCCTCAATCATTTCCTGCATCTTCTGGTTGCTTTCCATCAGCTGTGCGCCGACAGCTTCCACCTTCTGGCTTGCCTGCACGGCATTCTCAGCCGTTTTTCCCACCTGCTCGGAAATCTGCCGGATATTGCTGTCCAGTTCTTCTACGGCGCTTGCCTGTTCCACCGCGCCCTGGCTCAATGCCTGCGCACCGATTGACATCTGCTCGGAACCGTTCGATACATGATCGGAGCTTTCTACGATCTGTGACATCGTGTCGTTCAATTTATCAAGAATATTATCGAGAGATTCTTTAATAGACGCAAAATCTCCCACATAAGTCTGTTCGGTCGCCAAAGTCAGATCACCCTGTGCGATTGATTCCAATACCGCTGAAATCTCACCTATGTATCCCTTCAGACGTATAATTGTCTTTTCAAAAGTCTCCGCCAGAAAGCCTATCTCATTATTGGAGCGAATATCAATTTTTACATTCTGCCTGCTATCCAGCCCAAGTTCTCCCCGTTCCATTGTCTGCGCCAATACCGTCAGCTTCGATAACGGACTGGATACTACGCCCCTGATATAAGCCGCCAACAGCAGAACACAGATAATGACCATAGCGCCGCCAAGCACACAGGTTGTTCCCACCGTTGACGTAACCTGTTCATTTGCCTGGGAAATGGAAATTCCGGAAAAAATCAATCCGTCAATCTTTCCGTCATCTCCTTTGGTCGGTACATAGGAGCAAAGATGGTCAACGCCCAGAATCTGGGCATTCCCGACATAAGATTCTCCCTTCACCAGCACGATATCATTCAACTCCGCGGAAAGTTTCGTTCCGACCGCCCGCTGTCCATTCTGCAGAATCGTCGTATATGCGCGTTCATCTCCACGGAAAATTGTAAATTCACATCCGGTCTCCTGCTTCAAATCATCCAGTAATTGTGTCATATCTTCCGGCCCGCTATACTTTTCCAGCTCATAAGCCAGAATATTCGTTCCGGTCACACACTGTTCCCTCAGCGTATTTAATGTCAGTCTGTAAAACATATAAACACACTGTGCAACTGTCAATGCAATGCCAACGATCATCATGCACGCCACCATCACATTCAATCTTCTTCCAAGATGCTTCATCTTTCTGCCATTTCCGGTTTCCATTTCAATAACCACGCCTTTCTCTTAGTTTTTCATATTTGGGCCATTAGGGCACATCTCTTCATTATTCTGTTTTCATGTATTTTCAGCTCAGTCTATGACTTTTTAATGCAGCTGTCCTTCCAACGCTTTCGCCGCCTCTTCGACTGCCGCGTCTATTCCTGCCGGATTCTTACCGCCGGCCTGTGCCATATTCGGACGCCCGCCGCCGCCGCCGCCAACGAGTCCCGCAATGCTTTTGATCAGATTGCCTGCATGAGCTCCTGCCGCCATTGCGCCGTCCGTCGCCATCGCAATCAGGTTCACTTTTCCGTCTTTATCCGATGCCAGAACGACAACACCTTCGCCCAGCTTTTCTTTTAACTGATCTCCCAGATCGCGCAGACCGTTCATATCCACGCCGGATACTTTAGATGCCAGAAGCTTCGTTCCTTTCACATCTTTGACCTGATTCATAACGTCGCCTAGCGCATCTTTGGCCGCCTTGCTCTTTAACGACTCATTCTCGCTTTGCAATGCTTTCAATTCTGCCATTAAATGTCCGCACCGGTCTAACAGATTGACAGGTGTGGTCTTCAAGATTTTGGATGCCTCTTCCAGCTTCTCTTCCAGTTCCGCATAATATTTCGAAACGCCGCTTCCGGTCAACGCCTCAATCCTTCTGACCCCGGCCGCAACACCGCTCTCGGAAATAATCTTGAAGGAGGAAATCATGCCCGTGCTGCCGACATGCGTACCGCCGCAAAATTCTTTGGAAAAATCTCCCATCTCTACGACACGCACTTTTTCACCGTATTTTTCACCAAAAAGCGCCATTGCGCCTGTCTTTTTCGCCTCTTCCAATGTCAGGACTTCCGTAACGACCGGAATATTTTCCGCAATCTTCTCGTTGACGATCTGCTCCACTTTGGCCAGTTCTTCCGCCGTCATTGCGGAGAAATGGGAAAAGTCAAAACGAAGCCTTTCTCCGTCATTATAGGAACCTGACTGCTCTACATGGCTTCCGAGCACCATACGGAGCGCTTTTTGCAGCAAATGCGTCGCGCTGTGGTTCTTACAGGTCGCATTTCTTCTTTCCGCATCCACTTCCAATGTAACCGTATCACCGGTCTTGAACATGCCAGAAGTCATGCGGCCGATATGTCCCACCTTGCCGCCCAAAAGCTTCACGGTCTCTTCTACCTGGAAGGTACCGTTTTCACTGCGGATAACGCCGGTATCGCCGGACTGGCCGCCCATCGTCGCATAGAAAGGCGTTTCATACACAAAAATCGTTCCGACTTCGCCGTCCGTCAGCGCTTCCACAAGTTCTGTCTCCGTTGTCAGAACGGAAATATCGGAATCGTGTGTAAGACGGTCATAGCCGACAAATTCAGAAGTCACATTCGGGTCGATGGATTCATATACGGTCACGTCTGCACCCATATAATTTGTAACTTTACGGGCTTTGCGCGCCTTGACCTTCTGCTCTTCCATCGCTGCACGGAAGCCTTCTTCGTCCACACTGAATCCTTTTTCCTCCAGAATTTCCTTTGTCAGATCGATCGGGAATCCATAAGTATCATACAACTTGAACGTATCTTCACCGGAAAGTTCCTTTTTCCCATCTCTTGTCAGATTCTCTTCCATTTCCATCAGAATGCTGAGTCCCTGGTCAATGGTTTTATTGAACTTATTCTCTTCCTGTGTCAATACATTTAAAATAAATTCTTTCTTTTCCTCCAATTCAGGATAACCGTCCTTGGAGCCTTCGATGACCGTATTGCCGAGCGCGGCGAGGAAAGTTCCCTGAATGCCGAGTTTCCGCCCCTGGCGTGCCGCTCTTCTGATTATCCGGCGGAGCACATAACCGCGTCCCTCATTGGAAGGCATGATACCGTCTGAAATCATGAAAGTCGCCGAACGGATGTGGTCCGTAATGATACGGATGGATACATCTGTCTCATAATCCTCTTTATAGGAAACGCCCGCGATTTCGCATACTTTTGTACGGAGTTCCAGCACCGTATCCACATCAAAAATGGAATCCACATCCTGTACAACGGATGCAAGCCGCTCAAGCCCCATACCGGTATCGATATTTTTCTGTGCGAGTTCCGTATAATTTCCTTTGCCGTCGTTATCGAACTGCGTAAAGACATTGTTCCAGATTTCCATATAACGGTCGCAGTCACAGCCTACCGTACAGCCCGGCTTTCCACAGCCGTACTGCTCGCCACGGTCATAATAGACTTCGGAACAGGGGCCGCAGGGACCGGAACCGTGCTCCCAGAAATTATCTTCCTTGCCGAACCGGAAAATCCGCTCCGGCGCGATGCCGATTTCCTTATTCCAGATTTCAAAAGCTTCTTCATCGTTCTCATAAATGGAAGGGTAAAGCCTGTCTGCATCGAGTCCGACTACCTCCGTCAAAAACTCCCAGCACCAGGCAATCGCCTCATGCTTGAAATAGTCTCCGAAGGAAAAGTTGCCGAGCATCTCAAAAAAAGTACCGTGTCTCGCCGTCTTGCCCACATTCTCCAGATCGCCCGTCCGAATACACTTCTGACAGGTCGTCACCCTGCGCCTCGGCGGTATTTCCTGTCCCGTAAAATAAGGCTTCAGCGGCGCCATGCCCGAATTGATCAACAACAGACTGTTGTCGTTATGCGGCACCAGCGAAAAACTTTTCATCTTCAAATGCTCCTTGCTCTCAAAAAATTCAAGGAACATCCTTCTCAATTCATTTACACCATACTTTTTCATCGCATTATCTCCCTAAAACGTAAATTTATCCGCAAAGTACGCATCCAACTTTTCAATCGCCACACGCTCCTGCTCCATGGAATCCCGGAATCTGACCGTTACACACTGATCGCTCTCCGAATCGAAATCGTATGTAACGCAGAACGGCGTACCGATTTCATCCTGTCTTCTGTAACGTTTACCGATATTGCCCCTGTCATCAAATTCACAATTATATTTTTTCGACAACTGTGCAAAAATCTTCTCCGCACCTTCATTCAATTTCTTGGAAAGCGGAAGCACGCCGATCTTTACGGGTGCAAGGGCCGGATGGAAATGCAGCACGGTACGCATATCACCTTCGCCAATCTCTTCTTCATCATAAGCCGCACAAAGGAACGCCAGTACGACACGGTCTGCACCGAGCGAGGGCTCAATTACATAAGGAACATATTTTTCATTCTTACTGTCATCGAAATAGGACATATCCTCGCCCGACGTATTCTGATGCTGTGTCAGGTCGTAATCCGTCCTATCCGCGATACCCCACAGCTCGCCCCAGCCGAACGGGAACAGAAATTCGATATCTGTCGTTCCCTTGGAATAGAAGCATAATTCTTCCGGAGAATGGTCGCGCAGTCTCATTTCCTCTTCTTTCATGCCAAGAGAAAGCAGCCAGTCGCGGCAAAAGCCTCTCCAGTACTGGAACCACTCCATATCAGTTCCCGGTTCACAGAAGAACTCCAGTTCCATCTGCTCAAACTCTCTCGTACGGAATGTAAAGTTGCCCGGCGTAATCTCGTTTCGGAAAGACTTCCCAATCTGTCCGATACCGAAAGGAATCTTCTTGCGGGATGTTCTCTGTACATTCTTAAAATTAACAAAAATACCCTGCGCCGTCTCGGGTCTTAAATACACCGTATTTTTGGCATCTTCCGTAACACCCTGAAAAGTCTTGAACATCAGGTTGAACTGTCTGATATCCGTAAAATTATGTTTTCCGCAGGTAGGACAGGGAATGTTATGTTCTTCGACAAAATCCTTCATCTGCTGCTGTGTCCATCCATCGATTGATTCTTTCAGCTCTATGCTGTTTTTCTCCGCGAACTCTTCGATCAGCTGGTCCGCACGGAAACGCTCATGGCATTCTTTACAATCCATCAACGGGTCAGAAAAACCGCCAAGGTGACCGGATGCTACCCAAGTCTGCGGATTCATCAGAATTGCACAGTCCACACCGACGTTATAGGGGTTTTCCATAATGAATTTCTGCCACCATGCTTTTTTGACATTGTTCTTTAATTCCACACCCAGATTACCGTAGTCCCATGTATTCGCAAGACCACCGTAAATCTCCGAACCGGGATACACGAAGCCCCTCGCCTTCGCCAGTGCGACAATTTTCTCCATTGTTTTTTCCATAAATTTAACTCTCCTCCATTCTTGCTCAACCTGCGCGTTTGACCGCAGGTCCAAACTTGCGGGCAAAAAACCAAAGATTTTTCGCCCTATTGATATATCACATAAGAAACCACATCGCCTTCTCCTGCGTCGATCAACGCATCTCTTTTGCCGAAAAGGCTTATGTTCTCACTGGTATACACAATTTTCCCATATACGTTCACATCCAGCGCTTCTCCTGCATTCGTCTGGATAATGACAATACGGCTCTCCCCCGCGGAAGAAACCTCTTCTTCACTAACGGCCGCACCATCCTGCCCAACGAGATTTTTCATGGAATATCCCTGTGCGGATGCTTCGGAAACAGTACCGCTGAAAAGCTCTCTGTTATTGAAATCCGTATAGTCGTTATCCGTCTGATAAGTCATCTCCACAATGATGTTCTCGCCGTTTGCTTTTATGGATTCACAGACGATCTTATCGCCTCTGCCGAGTCTGCTTATCTTCTCCTGGGCCAGCGCTTCCAGTTCTTCTATATCGATATTATAATGTCCAAACGCTTCTGTATCTGCATCATAGTACTCCTGTTCGAACCGTTCTATGATCGTCTGCCGAATCGTCCCATCTTTCTGAATGGAAACCGTATTCCTGTCAGGAACCGTCTCACTGCCGCATCCGGCTAAAATACATACCGCCGCCATTATGAAAAAAATCTTCGTCCAGTTTCGCATCTCCTTTTTCCTCGCTCCTGTCAATTCCTAACATACTGCATTACATTATATCCGACTTAATCAGGTTTTTCAACAGCCATCTTTCGTATTTTTTCCATTCGGAACATCATCACAGGGTATTCAGGATTTCAAGACTCTTAAACGTCCTGTCCAGATATCTTTTTCTGTAATCATCGGCAATCTGCGCAAGCTGAGCAAGCACCGTATCCGTCACCGTAAAAGTATACAGCTTTTCTACGGGAGACGCCATAATATAATATACTGCATAGCTTGTTGATTCTTCGTAATTTCCGTTTTCCGGCATTCCCGGAAATTCACCGTTTAAGACCATCGCTTTCATTTCAAATATGTAACGGACCAGCCTGTTCGGAAGTTTTTCGTGCATGAGCGCGCGTAGCGATTGATACAGAAGTTTCAGCATTTCCTTATCTTCGTTATTCTCCCGCGTATAGTAATCCATTACCTCTAAAAAATACATACCGTAGTAGGCGCCCTCAAAATCGGCCCTGAGTCCCTCGAAATAGTTGCTGATATCGGCTTCCGTCAGCGTATAGGATGACCTGCCCGCATAAATTCTGAATTTACCGAAAGAAAAAGGGTTCGTCGCCGCAAGAAGTCTGCTGTTAGGCTTTCTCGCCCCCCTTGCAAATGCTGCGATTTTCCCTTTTTCTTTCGTCAAAATAACCACTCTTCTATCGTATTCGCCAATCGGCTCCGCTTTTATGACCATTCCCGTAATCTCTGTATATTCCTGCATGAGATTGTCCACCTGACTTGTCTTCTTCGACAAACTTTCCGTTTCTGTTCTTTTCCGCATCCTGTAGTACATTTTTGTATGACAGGAAATCGCTGACACTTCCGGTCAGCAAAAATCGCTCCCAGTAATTTATCTCTTTCATCTTAAGCCCCCTAATCAACTCTATGCTATTAGGGTTCGCTTTTTTCCTTTTTTCTATTCGGACTCTCTCGGATTATATCCGAAATTTTTCAGCAGAAAATCACTGTCGCGCCAGTCTTTTTTCACCTTGACCCAAAGCTTTAAATTCACCTGGGACTCCACCAAATCCTCGATATCCGGCCTTGCAAGAGAACCGATCTTCTTCAGCATCTGTCCCTGTTTTCCGATGATGATGCCTTTATGCGATTCCCGCTCACAAATGATGGTCGCATCGATATCCACGATGCGTTTTCTGTAATTCATCTGTTCAATCGTCACGGCAATTCCATGTGGAATCTCATCTTCCAGACATTTCAGCGCCTTCTCCCGAATCAGCTCCGCAACAATCTGGCGGATTGGCTGGTCTGTCACGGTATCTTCATCATAAAAAGGCTCTCCGTAAGGCAGATATTTCATAATGCTGGCAATCAGGTCTTCCGTGCCGTCGCCTTTCAGCGCCGATACCGGAATGATTTCCGCAAAATCCATCTGTCTGCGGTATGTATCGATAAAAAGAAGGATTTCTTCTTTCTTCACCGTATCGATTTTGTTGATCACGAGAATAACAGGTGTTTTTGTTTTCTTGAGCTGTTCGATAATATGCTGTTCTCCGGCACCGATAAAGGTCGTCGGCTCCACAAGCCACAAAACCACATCCACTTCAGATAACGTGCGTTCTGCAACCCCTACCATATAATCGCCGAGTTTATTTTTGGCCTTGTGAATGCCCGGCGTATCCAGAAATACAATCTGTCCTTCTTCCGAAGTATAGACTGTCTGGATTCTGTTACGGGTCGTCTGCGGTTTATTGGAAGTAATCGCGATCTTCTGCCCAATCAGACAATTCATCAGTGTGGATTTTCCTACATTCGGCCTTCCGATCAGGGTGGCAAAGCCGGATTTATACTGCTCCATCTATTTTTTTTCCTCTTCTTTCTTAATCATTTCTTCCTGCTTCTGCTGCGCGTCCTGCCATTGTTGTTCTCTGCCGGCTTTTCTGCGCTTTCTCCTTCTGATGATGAGCCGCACGATGACAAAGGCAATGCCGATGATAACGACCCATACGACCAGATAAGGAATATTGGTGACGAACCCGATAAAGCCGTCTTCGATGTCATCCCCGATTCGGAAAATAGACTCGATGAAACCGTTCCTCATCTTATCCCATGCCGATTTTTCCTCTACCGGCGTCAGCCTTCTTACTTCCTGAATGCTGATATTGATGGTGCTGTAATCAATCTGATTATTCAGCGTCCGAAGCTGCGACTCCATATTTTCAAGTTCATAGCGTACCTCTGAAAGACGCTGCTCAATTGCAATGATATCTTCCACAGACTCCGCCTGCTCCAACAGATCCAACAGTCTGTCCTGTTCAATAACAAGCGCTTTCTTGCGGCTTTCCAGATCCACATACCGCAGAGTAACGTCTTCTACCCGTTCTTCTTTGTTGGTAATGTTGCTCTGTTCTCCGACCCGGCGTACAAACTCATCCAGACGATTTGCCGGAATGCGCACCGATAAATTAGCATTCCGCGTTTCGTTATAACCGGAATAACTGCTCCCGTTATACTGATACTGGTACTCGATATAACCGCCAAACTCCGCGATCTGCGCTTCCAGATTGACAAGCAGCGCATCATAGTTCTCTGTCTCCGCATATAAATCAACGGTCTTGATCAGCTTCCGCTCTTCTGTATGCACATTTTCTTCGGAAATCTCCGGCATTTCCTGCGGTGCCTCTCCTGCAGCTGCCGCTGCTTCGTAGTCCATCTCCGCAGTACTGTCATACAGCCCATATTCTTCCGCCGCAGCGTTATTCATCGCCGCCGCATTGTCTGTTCCGCCTGCATCATAGGCCATTTCCGTATACATATTCTTACCGCCGCCGCTGCTTCCACAGCCTGTAAACAACGCCGCCGCCAGAAGAAGGCTTGTCAGACACAGTCCTGTTTTCTTTTTACTCATTTTCTTTTTCATACGCATATCCTCCCTTTTCCTGCTCCAATCTTCGATTGATAAACTCTTCCCAAGACAAACAAGTTTGTCTGGGAGAATGCCGCTTTTTAGGCATTCTCCCGTGTGAGAAAGATTTGCCTCTGGCAAATCGTAGAACTTCTTAGCGAAACAGCCTTTGCTGTGAGCTCTAGAAGTTCTTCTCACACTATTTACGAATCAGACCGGCAGGATTTATGGGATTTTTTTCATTTTTTTTAATTTTCACAAAATAATCAATGAAAATAATCAATGGAATAAGTAATCCGTCTCCTTGAATAATGCTTCCTGCTGTTTGATTTTCTCTTCATTTCCGACTACACACAGGCAGTCGTCTTCCATAAAGGCGCTGATATGATCCGCTAATCCGCGAATTGTCTCCGGTACGGCCGCAAGCAGCTCATCCCGTTCTTTCTGCACCTGTTCAAACGGATAATGGGTCATATAACCCGCCAGAGAATAGGTTCCTCTGGTCGAAGGCGTCATCGGCATATCCAGTTCGCTGACCGCTCCGATGATATATTGAGTCATTGTCCGCTCATCCGCGTCGAAATTCCTGATATAGTCCGCCGCTTTCTCGTAGACATCGACTGTTTTTTCCAGATTGGGGTCTCTGTACGAAACGAAGTAGCTTTCCCCGGATTTGCCAAAATTACACATACAGCCGTAAGCACCGCCCTTTACGCGCACCTGTGTCCACAGATAATCGTAGCCCATCATGACTTTTAAAGCCTTCAGCGCACCGTTGTAAGCAAGACCTTTCCGGCAGAAATTCCCGGCCCGGCATACATACTGTACTTGAGACGAGGACATAAAACCTTCGTTCTTCCGCTCCGGTTCCGGCTGATAGGAAGCTTCCACAATCGGCTCCGTATGCAGGCTGTCACGGAAAGCGGCTATCTGCGCTTCTATATCTTTCAGGCCTTCCTGCTGTGCCGTATAATCCACCATCAGATTTTCAGGGCGGAAAAGGCATACCGTAAGCTGTTTCAGTTTTTCGATCAGTTCTTCCTGATGCGCCGCAAAATCGCCGTCCAGTTCTTCTAACATCCGATAAAAAGGTATCCCGCTGAGTTGATCCGATACTGCCGCCGTTTTGGATAAATAAGACAGTGCACGGACTGAGGCAAGGGCATGTCCTGCAGACATCATACTCGCCTGTTTCTGGGATTTCAGTTCTGCGATCAACTCCTTTAAACGCTTCGTATCTTCAAAAAGGGAATCCATCACAATCTCCTTTACCAGCCGGAAAGCATGATCCAGATTTTCATACAGCACCTTTACCTTGATTTCCAGCGTTGCCGTATATTTCTGCATATCCCGCGCATCCGTATAGGTATTGACGACCGGACTGATACCACCTGTCTGAATATTGATTTCGTTGAACAATTCTCCATAAGTATAATTTTTCGTATTGACCAGCCCCAGAATAGACTTTAACAGTCCAACATAAGGGAAAAGCTGTTCCGGTACCCTGCGCAGGTCAAACATAAAGCGCAGATAGCCGATACCGTTCGTAAAAATATCATGGTACAGAAGCAGCGTGTCACCGACTTTTTTCTCTTCGTTGATGTAGTTCTCCGCTTCTTTTTTCATATCGGCTCTCGTTAAGAGCGGAATCTTTTCGAGATTCTCTTTCGTATCCGGTGCTTCCTGATATTGTTTTAACGCTTTCGTATCCGCCACGATTTCTGCAAGCTGTGCTTCGGAAAGTTCCGCCTTTTTCCGGGCAAGTTTCTCTGCAAGTTCTTTCTCTTTCCGGCCTGTCAGCCCCTTCACCGGCTCTACGACAACAACCGTCTTATGCTGATTGTGAAGCAGTTTCTCCTGAATCAGTTTCTCATAATAATCTGTATCGACAGCTTCTTTCAGTTTCCGGTAAGTCTCATTTGCCTCGATATGCACAAATGGCCTGCCTGCATCATAAAGCCAGCTGTCGAACATCATCAGACCGAACATAAGTCCCTTAGGATAAGAACCGAAATCTGCCTCCCTGAACCGGAACTCATAAAAATTGAGCCCGGCGCGAAGCGCTTTTTTATCAAAACCCTGTTCTGCAATTTTTTCCAAAATCTCCAGAATCGTTTCCTTAAATTCCGGAAGCTGCTCCTTATCCGCATTTTTCGCCACGATTGAGAAATAGGGCTGGTTAATGCCGTTCTCGTAACTGCTGTATACATCCTTGCCGATTCCCTTATCGATCAGGGCCTGTTTCAGCGGTGCACCCGGTGCGGAACAAAGGACATAATCGATCACCTGAAACGCAATATACTGTTCCCTGTCCAGATTGTTCCCGAAAGAAATATTATAGGACAGGTATGTGTTCTCCTTCTCGGACTCGCTCTCCGTAATCGGATATTCTTTATAGATTTCAACAGGCTCATCGAACGCCGGCTCCACTGCGAGCGAAGAATCCACCGCAAGCGCCTCATATTTCGACAGATATTCTTCATCCAGAAACCGCAGTTTTTCCGCCATGTCCATATCGCCATACAGATAAATATAGCTGTTGGAAGGATGATAAAATCTACTGTGGAAAGCCAGAAAATCTTCGTAGGTCAGTTCCGGTATAACATCCGGGTCCCCGCCCGATTCCACTGCATAGGAAGTATGAGGATACAGGGAATTCATGATTTCCCGTTCCAACACATCGTCCGGCGATGAAAAGGCTCCCTTCATTTCATTGTAAACAACACCATTGATTGTCAGCTCGTCTTCCAGACTCTCCATCTCATAGTGCCAGCCTTCCTGCCTGAAAATCTTCTCTTCTTTATAAATGTTCGGATGAAATACTGCATCCATATAGACATCCATCAGATTCTGGAAATCTTTCTCATTACAACTCGCCACCGGATAAATCGTCTTATCGGGAAAAGTCATCGCATTTAAGAACGTATTGAGCGACCCTTTCGCCAGCTCGATGAACGGGTCTTTTACCGGAAATTTATCCGAACCGCAGAGCACGCTGTGCTCGATAATATGCGCCACACCGGTGCTGTCCTTCGGCGGCGTTCGAAATCCGACACAAAATACCTTATTGTTATCGTCATTTTCCATCAGCACGACTTTCGCGCCCGTCTTGTTATGCTTTATTAAATAACCTGTGGAATTTAATTCTTTTATCTCTTTCTTCTCCAAGATTGTATAAGCCTTTAACTGTTCCATTCTACTCCTCCTGCATATCCGCCGTTTAGGAAGAACGCCGCCTTTTGGGCGTTCTTTCGGACGAATTTGTTCGCCCTGTTGAAGAAGTTCTTGACGTTTCATCCTATGATGAAACGTCTCTGGAACTTCTTTTCAACCTAGTATATCACTTATTGGGAAACTTAGTAAAGTACATCCGCAATTTCCTGTTAAATAAAAGAACAGGCAAAAACATAAAGCCGTTTCTACCTGTCCAGTGTAAAAGGGGAATTTTACCTAATTTTGTTTAGCAATGTCAGTTTATCAGATAAATTTGTCAAAAGCAAGCAGATAATGCGTTAAATCAATGTAATCCATCGCGCAGCGATAATATTTCGTCGCGTAGAGAAGCGGTATCTTACACACTGAACGACATCATCGCCAGCTTGGAAAGCATGATTTCCTGAATTTTAACACCGTATTTCTTTTTCTGTGCCAGATTCATCTTTACAAATTCTTCAAGCGTAAAGACCTTATTCCGATAGACCATCCTGGGATTTCCGAAAAGAGACTTCTTTTCGACAAGAAGACATACTTTTACTTTCGCTTTCAGCTGCCCGTAAGTCTTATAAGAGAACATCTCCGGCGTCATATAGTAGAACTGGCTCTCCAGCGTCGTATCCGGCTGAGTATCCTTCATAATATAGTGCTCGATGATGCTCTTGAATTTAAAAGGAACCATTTCGTGCTCCATCAGTTCCGTATAGCTGTAACGCGCACCGAAATAAAGATGACCTGTGTCCTGCATATAATATTTAAAATCGTTATCCTGAATTTTCAGGTTCTGAACTTCCGAATTCTGAGATTCCATATTTTGACTTTCCATCCAGCTTACCATATTCCTTCCCGCCGCAGCAGCTTTCTGCCCGCTTTCTTCTTATGTCCGCTCTGCACGCGCCAGAATCGCATCAATCTTATTCCCGCTCATGCGTATTGCATCTTCAATTGCCTTTCTGCTCATGCCGGTTTCATCCATCAGCTCTTCTACCGTAATCTGACGGTGCAGTTCTTCAGCCAGTTCGTTCGCCTTATCCGCCACCTTATTGATACGCTCCGCCATTTTCCGGCTCTTCTTCGCTTCCTCGGCATTCTCCGCAATAAAATCTTCCATCGCATCCATGATCATCTTTCCAAGCATTCCCTGTGCCTCTACCGCGTGTTCCAACGCGCCAAGCATCGTAACGCCCATCGTCAACGCCACATTTCCTTCTCCGATCAGATCTTCCAGAAAAACTCCCTGTCCCGCATAGAGTTTGGAAATCTCAACGACCTGCGGCAGAAAAATCTGAATCAGCCTGTTCTGCGCATCCGCATCGCCCGCCATCGAGGAAAGTGTGATCGCTTCTTTTTCCCCTTCCGATACTTCCGGAAGTTCTTCCAGCTGCTTCAGATAATCCTCCAGATAATCAATTTCTTCCTCGCTGAGATACTCCTCCAAAGATGCCGGCTCGCCAATGCCGATGCTGCGCTGTTTCAGATACGCTTTCACCATCTCGAACTGCTCTTCCGAAAAGGAAAGCCCGGCAAATGTCTCCCGAAGCTGTTCCTCCGAAATGCAATTTCCCTGTTCTTTCGCCGTCTGTGTAAGCCGCTCCAGCGCCTGTGCAAATAAGGTTTCCTGATCCATCTAAATAACCATGCCTTTCTGTTCCTAACTTTCCAAAACCTTTGACAGAATCGCCCCAATGCGATTCTGTCAGGCAAAGAAGATTTGCAACGCAAATCGCTGGAATTTCTTAGGCTGCGTTTTTCAGCAGTCTTAGAAATTCCCTTTGCCTTTTACATGGGTGTGCGTATATAAATGTTCCTCACAATATTCATAATTACCGTCACACTTCGAGCAGAAACGGAACTGCATCTCCGGGCTGTCAACTTCGGTACGGCCGCAGATAGCGCATTTGTGCTTGGTAATGCCGCTCATGCTCCGCCGGATATCCCGCTTGAACTCCTGACGCCTGTGTATCTGCTTCGGATTCAGGTGCATCATACTCCTTGATGTCAGGAAAAATACGACGAAATTAAGCAGCGACGATGCAATCGCAAATTTTGTAAAAAAGTCGCCCTGCAAAAAGGAAAATACGAGCATGACCGCATAAATGACACCGAGCCACTTGACTTTAATGGGAACAATGAACATCAACAACACCGACACATCCGGGAACGTTGCCGCAAAAGCAAGGAATATGGACATATTGATATAATAGGTGTTGAAATATCTTGAACCAATCCTGAAAAAATCTTCCGCCCCGTTCGCAATGATATACTCTTTCATAAAAAGATAGGCGCATCCCATCATCAGAAAACTTCCCAGAATCGTAAAAAGCATTCCGCCCAAAATATATACGTTATACCGATAGGTTCCCCAGGTCCTCTCTAATGATGTACCGATGGAACAGTAAAAATATAACATCAGCAAAACAAAGAAGATATTGTCGTCGCTCGGCGGAATCAAAATCCATGTCACAAGCCTCCACACCTGTCCATGCAGAACTGCATAAGGATTCAGCCGCAGATAGGGCGCCAGCCACGGCATCATGAACTCGATCACATACCCTATTGCATAGCAGCAGATCAGCACAACGGAAAGATTTCTAACAGCATATTTCCCAAATTTTTTTTCAAAACGGCTCATATAAAACCACGCCTTTCTTTCATAATGGTTAGTCTTTCTTTACAAAAAGTTGAATATATTTTAGCATTCCTTTTTTTAAAAGTAAACGGCGCATATGCGAAATACGGAAAAGTCATAAAAATTTAATATTTCTCTTTTAAATTCTTCATAAATTCCAGAAAATAGCTGATTGCTTTTTCAAAATGACTGTCGTATAATGACTTAGCATGTCGAAATACATGAAACACATTTAATAAGTAAGAAAGAACTTTGAAGGAGTGATTATAAATTGAATCAGATGCAGTTTACGCTTGGTATTGATATCGGCTCTACTACAGTCAAGATAGCGATTCTGGATGAAAAACATCAGATTCTTTTTTCTGATTATAAGAGGCACTTTGCCAACATCAGAGAGACTTTAGCCGATTTATTACAAAGTGCTTATACAAAACTTGGAAATATTTCCCTGCACCCAATGATCACGGGTTCCGGCGGCCTTACACTGGCGAATCATTTACGGATTCCTTTCGTACAGGAAGTCATCGCCGTATCCACTTCCCTGCAGGAATTTGCTCCCGTTACGGACGTGGCGATCGAACTGGGCGGAGAAGACGCGAAGATCATCTATTTTGAAGGCGGCAACGTGGAGCAGCGCATGAACGGTATCTGCGCCGGCGGAACCGGTTCTTTTATCGACCAGATGGCATCCCTTTTGCAGACGGATGCGTCGGGTCTGAATGATTATGCGAAAAATTACCATTCTCTATACACAATCGCCGCAAGATGCGGTGTATTCGCCAAATCCGATATCCAGCCCCTGATCAATGAAGGCGCGACCAAAGAGGACTTATCCGCTTCTATTTTCCAGGCCGTCGTCAACCAGACCATCAGCGGACTGGCCTGCGGCAAGCCAATCCGCGGACACGTCGCATTCCTGGGCGGACCGCTCCACTTTTTATCAGAACTCAAACAATCCTTCATCCGTACCTTAAAACTGGATGACGAACATATTATCGATACGGAGAACTCTCATCTTTTCGCTGCGATCGGTTCCGCACTGAATGCCAAAGAAGACACTTGTTATTCCATGCAGGAAATGGTCGATAAACTGTCCTCCGATATCAAAATGGAATTTGAAGTGGAACGTATGGAGCCTCTTTTTGCTTCTAAGGAAGAATATGAAATTTTCGGCAAAAGGCATTCGGCCCATCATGTGAAAACCGCAGACCTTGCGGCATATCATGGCAAATGTTTCCTCGGCATCGACGCCGGAAGCACGACAACGAAAGTCGCCCTCGTAAGCGAGGACGGCTCGCTTCTCTATTCTTTTTACAGCAGCAACGACGGAAGCCCGTTAAAAACGGCGATTCGTTCCATACAGGAAATTTATGCGCTTCTACCGAAAGATGTGGAAATCGTCCGCTCCTGCTCTACCGGCTACGGTGAAGCCCTGATGAAAGCAGCCTTTTTGCTGGATGACGGCGAGGTTGAAACGGTTGCACACTATTATGCCGCCGCTTTCTTCGACCCGGAAGTGGATTGTATTCTGGACATCGGCGGACAGGATATGAAATGTATCAAAATCAAGAATCAGACCGTTGACAGCGTACAACTCAATGAAGCATGTTCCTCCGGCTGCGGCTCTTTCATCGAGACCTTTGCCAAATCCTTAAATTACAGCGTACAGGATTTTGCGGATGCCGCGCTGTTTGCCGCACATCCGATTGACCTGGGTACCCGCTGCACCGTTTTCATGAATTCCAAAGTCAAGCAGGCGCAGAAAGAAGGCGCGGAAGTTTCCGATATTTCCGCCGGACTTGCCTATTCCGTCATTAAAAATGCGCTGTTCAAGGTCATCAAAGTATCCGATGCGTCGGAACTCGGCAAAAATATCGTCGTGCAGGGCGGTACTTTCTATAACGACGCGGTACTGCGCAGTTTCGAAAAAATAGCGGACTGCGAAGCCATCCGGCCGGATATCGCGGGAATCATGGGCGCTTTCGGTGCGGCATTGATCGCCAGAGAAAATTACCGCGAAGGCTGTCAGACTACCATGCTTTCGATTGACAAGATCAATTCTCTGCAGTTTGAGACAAGTATGGCAAAATGCAAGGGCTGTACGAATAACTGCCGGCTTACCATCAATAAATTTACCGGCGGCCGTCAGTACATCTCCGGCAACCGCTGTGAACGAGGACTCGGAAAAGCCAAGAGCGAAAACAGCATACCGAATTTATTCGATTATAAACTAAAAAGGCTCTTTTCTTATGAACCGCTTCCCTTAAACGAAGCCAAAAGGGGAACGGTCGGCATTCCGCGCGTCCTGAATATGTATGAGAATTATCCCTTCTGGTTCACCTTTTTCACCAGGCTGGGATACCGTGTCATTCTCTCTCCGAACTCCAACCGCAAGATTTATGAGCTCGGTATTGAATCGATTCCCAGCGAATCGGAGTGTTATCCCGCCAAACTGGCGCACGGGCATGTGACATGGCTGATCAGACAAGGGGTGGATTTCATCTTCTATCCCGCGCTTTTCTATGAACGCGAGGAGTTTCCGGATGCAAACGACCATTATAACTGCCCAATCGTCACTTCCTATTCCGAAAACATCAAGAACAACGTGGAGGAAATCGGCCGTGGAGAAGTCGTTTTCCGCAATCCCTTTATGTCTTTCCGGAATCTGAAGACCGTTACGGAAGCCCTTACACGGGAATTTAAAGAACTTCCTATAACAGATGTTATGAACGCATGCGAAGCCGCCTGGGAAGAACTGGAAACCGTCAGAACAGATATGCGCGCCAAAGGAGAAGAAGCGCTCCGCTATATGGAAGCAAATCACAAACGAGGCATCGTCCTTGCGGGCCGCCCTTATCATATCGACCCGGAGATCAACCACGGCATACCGGAACTGATCAATTCCTACGATTTTGCCGTATTGACAGAGGATTCCGTCTCCCATCTCGCTGCGCCCGAACGGCCGCTCATCGTTTCCGACCAGTGGATGTATCATTCCAGACTGTATGCCGCTGCGAGTTATGTCAAGACAAGAGACGATCTGGATCTGATCCAGTTAAATTCCTTTGGCTGCGGGTTGGATGCCGTTACAACGGATCAGGTCAATGATATTTTGTCCGGTTCCGATAAAATTTATACCTGTTTGAAAATTGATGAAGTAAATAATCTGGGAGCGGCCAGAATCCGTATCCGTTCCCTGATCTCCGCGATCAAAGTCCGCGAGCAGAAGAACAAACAGCGTGAGATTCACTCCAGCGCCATTCAGAAAGTGTCTTTTACGGAAGAAATGCGCAAAAATTATACAATTCTCTGCCCGCAGATGTCACCGATTCATTTTGAAGTACTGCAGGCCGCTTTCAGCGCCTGCGGCTACAATTTTGAAGTATTGGGCAACGACAACAGGCATGCCGTAGACGTTGGATTGAAATATGTAAATAATGACGCATGCTATCCTTCACTGATGGTCGTCGGACAGATCATGGATGCCCTGCTATCCGGCAAATACGACTTGAATAAAGTAGCGATCATCATGAGCCAGACCGGCGGCGGCTGCCGCGCCACCAACTATGTCGGCTTTATCAGAAGAGCGCTTGCCAAAGCCGGCATGCAGCAGATTCCTGTGATTTCCCTGAATCTTGCCGGCATTGAAAGCAATCCGGGCTTCCATTTAAATGCGGATCTTTTTCTCCGTCTTGCATATGGCGCCGTATTCGGAGATATCTTCATGCGCTGTGTCTACCGGATGCGCCCTTACGAAAAAGATCCCGGTTCCGTCAATGCGGTTCATCAAAAATGGATAACAAAATGCCGAGAATTTGTTTCCAGAAAACATATGAGTTATTTTACTTTCTGTAAAATGTGCCGCGAAATCGTAAGAGAATTTGATGCAGTACCCATTACGGATGTGAAAAAGCCACGGGTCGGCATCGTCGGTGAAATCCTTGTAAAATTTGCGCCGGCTGCCAACAACCATCTTGTGGAGCTGCTGGAATCCGAAGGTGCAGAAGCAGTCGTTCCCGATTTGATCGACTTTATCCTCTACTGCTTCTATAACCAGATTTATAAAGCCGAATACCTCGGCACATCCAAAAAAGCGGCCATTATTTCAAAAGCCGGTATCTGGGCTGTTGAAAAACTGCGTTCCAGTGCGGCAAAAGCCCTTGAAAAGAGTACACATTTTGAACCGCCTGCAAGCATCTACAGACTCGTCGAGTATGCCGAGCCAATCGTTAATATCGGCAACCAGACCGGTGAGGGCTGGTTCTTGACAGGCGAAATGGTCGAACTGATTCACAGCGGTGTCAATAACATCGTCTGCACGCAGCCCTTCGGCTGTCTGCCGAATCATGTTGTCGGCAAAGGCGTTATCAAAGAACTTCGGAAGCGCTACCCGCTTTCTAATATCGTAGCGATCGATTATGACCCCGGCGCAAGCGAGGTCAATCAGCTCAACCGAATCAAACTGATGCTTTCAACAGCACAGAAGAATCTGAAAAAGTGAAAAAAAGCAGATGTACCTGCGGAATCTCTTCCAGGTTACATCTGCTTTCTTACAATCCTGTATTCGTCATCATGCTGATAGAAGGAACACTCAAAATTTCCACCGCCCAGGAAACGGCTCATATCGTCCTCATCCAAGTCTACCATGCACACATAACACTCATAATCTTCATCGTAAACATAATTGCTGCATGTATCACAACTACTGCTCATCTTACCCCCGTTTCTGTTTTACCCGCATGTTCAATAATCTTTTAATAAAAATCATTATTCAATTTGCGGTTAATGAACTTAATTTTTCCCTTTTCATCATCAACAAGCGACTGAATCGCTTCTTCTGCCGCTTCTTTCTGCAACTGGTTGACACAGAAAATACAGGTTCCGAATTTGTCTCTGGAAAAGAAACCGGGCTTCTCCCACTTTACATAATAAGATACTCTGTTCTTCAACAAAAGCTTTTCAATCCGTTCCTTCATACCCAAATCGGTGACCTGGCACCACTCCAGTTCATTGTGTACTTTCACTTTTTGATATGCTGTCTCCATCCTCAATACCTCATTCGTAAAATTTCTGACTGAAATCATATTTTTCTTATTATATCCCTTTTTCCACGTTTATGCAAGGTTGCAGAACTGTCTATTTTATGGTATCTTTATTTTTAGGTTACAGTTCAGCGTGTAACATCTTTAGTTATCATACAGAATGGAGAAATAAATCATGCCTATTAAAATCAAAGATTCTCTTCCGGCCAAAAAGACTCTGGAAGGAGAAAATATTTTTGTCATGACTGATTTTCGTGCGATTCATCAGGATATACGGCCTTTGAATATGCTGATCTTGAACCTGATGCCGACAAAAGTCATCACGGAGACTCAGCTTCTTCGCAAGCTCTCCAACTCCCCTTTACAGGTATCGGTAGAATTTCTGCAGACCGCAAGCTATACACCACAGCATACTGACTCTAATCATCTGGAGTCTTTTTATACGACTTTTGACAAGGTAAAAGACCGCAAATTCGACGGTATGATCATTACCGGTGCACCGCTCGACTATGTGAAATTTGAAGATGTCACCTACTGGAAGGAACTCTGCACCATCATGGAATGGGGAAAGACCCATGTACACTGTACGCTCCATCTGTGCTGGGGCGCTTATGCAGGCCTCTACTACTTCTACGGCCTGGAACGCACAGACTATCCGGAGAAGCTTTCCGGCGTCTATGCCCATAAAGTATTGAAAAAGACTTCGCCGCTGTTCCGCGGTTTTGACGATATTTTTTATGCGCCGCAGTCCCGCGCGATGGGAATTGAAGCCTCCAAGATCGCTACGGTACCGGAGTTAGAGTTAATGGCCATTTCCGACGAAGCCGGTGTCACAATCGTCAAGACAACCGACAGCCGCCACTTTTTCGTCAGCTGTCACCCGGAATATGATACGGATACGCTGGCAAAAGAATACTACCGCGATCTCGAAAAAGGAATGAATCCGAAAATTCCGGTCAACTATTTTCCGAACGATGATCCATCGCAGGCGCCCATCGTTAACTGGCGCTCTACCGGACAGCTGTTGTATTCAAACTGGTTGAATTATTATGTGTATCAGACGACGCCGTATGATGTGA
>CAMWXB010000065.1 GCA_947178125.1 uncultured Lachnospiraceae bacterium
GCCTCCAAAGAGAACTATGCGCCGGCCCGGACATCCTCTGAATGGTAATCTGTTGGAAATATAGCATAAGGACGAAATATAATTTTATTTACTTTCCCGGTGCAGTCATTTTATAATAATATCAGCAGAAAGATGCACTGAAAAGGAGGGCTTAAAGAATGATTTATCGAAATTTTCAGGGATTGGAGCTGTCCGGGCTCGGTCTGGGGGCGATGCGGCTTCCGGTAGTGAATGGCAATGATGCTGATATCGATGTTGCGGCTGCGGAAGAGATGGTCGCTTATGCGATGGAACATGGCATCAATTATTATGATACAGCATGGGGGTATCACAATGGAAATTCGGAGACCGTCATCGGAAAGGCGCTCAGCAGGTATCCGCGGGAAAAGTATTATCTGGCGACGAAGTTTCCGGGCTATGATCTTTCCAATATGCCTAAGGTTCAGGAAATCTTCGAGAAACAGCTTGAAAAATGCGGCGTCGAATATTTTGATTTCTATTTGTTCCATAATGTCTGCGAAATGAATATTAACGAATATCTGGATGAACAATACGGCATTCACGCCTATCTGATGGAGCAGAAGAAAAACGGAAGGATCAGACATCTTGGATTTTCGGCACATGGAAGCTGTGAAGTCATTAAGCGCTTTCTGGATGCTTACGGCAGCGACATGGAGTTCTGTCAGATACAGCTTAATTACATTGACTGGGCTTTCCAGCACGCAGAAGAAAAGGTAAAGCTGTTAGATTCCTGGCATATTCCGATTTGGGTCATGGAACCGATGCGCGGCGGCCGTCTTGCAAAACTGCCCGATGAAAGTGTAAATAAATTAAAATCATCACGACCCGAAGAGGATGTTCCGGCATGGGCGTTCCGTTTTCTGCAGTCAATTCCCAGCGTAAAGATGATTCTTTCCGGTATGTCCGATATGGAACAGCTAAAGGCGAATATTCAGACTTTCCAGGAAGAAAAAGCGCTGAATCAGGAAGAAGCAAAAGTACTGGCAGAGGTTGCGGCCAATATGCAGAACAATATGCTGCCCTGTACGGCCTGTCACTACTGTGTCAGCCATTGCCCGAAAGGATTGGATATCCCGACGCTCTTGGAACTTTATAATGAGCATAGCTTTACGGGAGGCGGTTTTATTGCGCCGATGGCATTGATGGCGGTGCCGGAGGAGAAACATCCGTCTGCCTGTGTCGGATGTCGGAGCTGCGAGAAGGTCTGCCCACAGCAGATTAAAATATCGGAAGCGATGTCTGATTTCACAAAGATGCTGAAATAAGATGTTGACAAAACAAAGTGCCTTATGCTAAAGTGGGTTCAAACATAAGAAAAGCATTGACGGAAAGAGTAGTTTACAGGTAGCATTCAGAGAGGGTGGCAGAAGGTGAAAGTCATCTATGCGAAATGTTTACGAAAACCAATCCAGAGCTGCTGCGCGAGTGAAGAAATCGCTGACAGGTTTTTAGCGGTGTTTTTTATCGAAGTGCAGCCGTATGCCTGCGTTAAAGGATAGGATTTGATGGAATCCGAAGTGAAAAGTCAAGGTGGAACCGTGCAAAATGCACCCTTGGATATGCGGAAGCGTATCCATGGGTGCTTTTTTAACTTTCTTTTCTTAATGTTTGGGATTGAAATATGATTGGAATGACGAAAGGGGCATGGTTATGAAAATGAAAGTATTGAGAAACAACGGTGAAGTTTATGAGGGTAGTTTTGAAGAGAAAGAGGTGCGTCAGGCGTTCTGGCACACGAGTGCGCATCTGCTGGCACAGGCTGTCAAAGAATTATATCCTGACACAAAGTGCGCGACAGGACCAGCCATTGAAAACGGGTTTTATTATGATTTCCGATTCTCTTTTCCCTTTGAAGAGGAAAATCTGAAGGCGATAGAAGAGAAAATGCGTGAAATTGCGGGAGAATCTCTTTCTTTGCAGGTGTATTCTGTTTCCAGACAGGAGAGTCTTGCGTATATGGAAGAGCAGGGTGAGAACTATAAGCGGGAACTGATCGAGGGGCTTCCGGAGGATGCGGCGATCACATTTTACAGGCAGGGCGGTTATGCGGAGTTTTGCAAGGGGCCGCATATCGGCAATACGAGTTACATCAAGGCCATTAAGCTGCTGAGTATCGCGGGGGCATACTGGCGCGGTGATGAGAAAAACGAAATGTTGACGCGCATATACGGAATTTCTTTTCCGAAACAGTCCGGATTGAAGGAATATCTGCATATGCTGGAAGAGGCGAAGAAACGAGACCACAGAAAGCTGGGGAAAGAGCTTGGTCTGTTCGCCATGATGGAGGAAGGGCCGGGATTTCCTTTTTTCCTTCCAAAAGGGATGGTACTGAAAAATATTCTGATTGATTATTGGCGAAAGCTGCATATACGGGAAGATTATCAGGAGATTTCCACGCCGATCATGCTGACAAGAAAGCTGTGGGAGACATCCGGTCATTGGGAGCATTACCGGGAGATTATGTATACATCGGTTGTGGACGGTGCGGATTATGCGATCAAGCCGATGAGCTGTCCGGGCGGTATGCTGGTGTATCAGAGCGAGCCGCGCTCCTATCGGGATCTGCCGCTTCGACTGGCTGAACTGGGACTGGTGCACCGCAATGAGAAGTCCGGGCAGCTGCACGGGCTGATGCGGGTCAGCGCATTTACACAGGACGACGCGCATATCTTTATGACGGAAGAACAGATCATTCCGGAAATCAGGAAGGTGGCGCTGCTGATTCAGGAAGTATATGAGAAATTCGGTTTTTCCTATTTTGTAGAGCTTTCAACGAGACCGGAGAACAGCATCGGCAGCGAAGCGGACTGGGAACTTGCGACAAATGCGCTGATACAGTCAGCACAGTCGCTGGAACTGCCCTATGTAGTCAATGAGGGAGACGGCGCTTTTTATGGGCCGAAACTGGATTTTCATTTAAAAGATTCCATTGGCCGGACATGGCAGTGTGGCACGATTCAGCTCGATTTTCAGCTGCCGGCGAGATTCGGGGCGGAATATATCGGAGCGGACGGCCAGAAACACCGCCCGATTATGATTCACCGCGTTATTTACGGTTCGCTGGAACGGTTCATTGGAATCCTGATAGAGCATTATGCCGGCAGATTCCCGGTCTGGCTGGCGCCGGTACAGGCCAAAATTTTGCCCATTTCTGATAAATACAGCGATTATGGACGGGAAATCCTGCAAAAATGCCGGGAAGCCGGTATCCGTGCAGAAATTGATCTGCGGGATGAAAAACTGGGATATAAGATTCGGGCGGCGCAGTTGGAGAAAGTACCATATATGATCATTCTGGGGGAAAAAGAATGCTCTGCAAAGACGCTTTCCGTGCGGCTGCGGGATGCCGGAGAGGCCGGGGAACAGCTTGCCGGGATTTCCTTTGAAGAATTTCTGGAGATGTGCTAGTATAAATTCAGGACCTGCATCAAATAACGCAGGCTGAGCAGGGAGGGATGATTCCTATGGCAGAAGAGAATTATAAGGTAAACGATAAAGATTTTTCGATGATAAAGCTGCTCGGAAAAGGAAAAGGCGGTTATGCTTATCTGGTCACGGACGGAAAACGACGTTATGTGCTGAAACAGATTCATCATGAGCCCTGTGACTATTATCAGTTTGGAAATAAACTGGAAGCGGAACTTCATGATTATGAAAGATTGCAGAAAATAGGGATCAGGATGCCCAAACTGCTGGAAGTCGATGCCGAAAAAGAGCGGATACTCAAAGAGTACATTGAAGGAGATACCGTTTATGACCTGGTGCTCAGGGATGCCGTGAAGCCGGCGTATCTGGAACAGGTCAGGGAAATGTGCCGGCTTTTATATGCAGCGAATACGAACATCGATTACTTTCCGACCAATTTTATCGTTCAGGACGAGGAACTGTTCTATATCGACTATGAGTGCAACGATTATATGGAAGAGTGGAATTTTGAGAACTGGGGGATAAAGTATTGGTCGAAAACGGAAGCATTTCTGGAGATGGTGAAAGCGGACACGGATTCATAGCTTGCGGCAAGTTATGCTGAGGCAGGTAGTATTGCGGTAAGCAGACTGAGACAGGCAGATGAAAAGCAGGGGTGGTTATAGAGATGAACTTTGAGCAGATGCGGCCGGCATATAGGGCATTCGATGAGGTGATGCCGATTGGGAGAACGGTGGAATGGGAAGGGAAAGCATACCATATTGCAGGGTTGACGCGGCTTGAAAAACAGGCGGAGATGTATATCCTGGAAATTTTGTCTGAAAAGGCAGAAACGTTAGATAGCGGGACGGCAGAGAGCGCTTGGACTGAATCCGGCGCGGCGGAAACATCAGGTGATGCAGACCGGCAGGAACGTCATACGAATCGGAAGAGTATGAAAGTAGTGCCTGTCGAATATCGGTTTTTTAATATTATGTCAATTAAGCTCGGAGAACGGGAACTGGAGACGAGCAGTGTGAATTCGGGTCCGCTGGCATTGAATGAAGGCTGTGCGGTGGATGCGGACAGCGAAAACTTTTTCCTGTTTTATGAGATGATGCGGGCAGGATGGGAATTGTCGGAGGACAGCCCGTTTCTGACGATGGACTGGAGTGCTCTGGGGCTGACCAGACTGACCTTCCGCACGGAACTGGAAAACCTGCCTGTTTTGGAAGAAAATCAGGAAATTCTGGTGAAATGGGGCAGGCGGACAAAGCAGCATTATGTGGAAATGCCGGTCTGCCTGACGGTAGGAGAGAAAGCGGAACTGCATTTTGTCATAGCAGATGGCCGGCAGGGCGTCTGCTATATCAACAGAGTCTATCCTATCGATATCTGGAAAGAGAACGAGGAGAAATTCAAAAATCCGCGGTATCTGGAAATCATGACAGCCGAGGAACTGGAAAAGCAGAAAGAGGAATTTTTTCGGAATCTGGAACAGGATTGCCCGAGGGGGATGTGCTATCTGGGAATCGAGTACGAGTGTACCCTGGAAGGCAGCCTTGCGTTTTACGACAGGGCTTTTCTGGAGTCGGAACCAGGAATCGGTCAGGGCAGCGCCAGTATTATGATGATGCTTCTTCGGCCGGATGAACCGACCGGAAAACATGGTCTGCGGCAGCGCGGCTGTGTCATCCAGACACCGGTTGCGCCGGAGGTACGGCAGCTTGAAGCGGAACTGTTCCGATTCGATGAAATGTTCGGAGAAGGAACGGAGTTTGTGCCGTTGCAGCCGGCACGGAGGTCAGAACGATGAAAGGTGTCTTACAGGAAGAGCTGATTTACGAAATCCTTTCCGTTGTGGAAGAAATACCGTCAGGAAAAGCGGCCACTTACGGACAGATTGCGAAGCTCATCGGCCGGGATAAGAATGCGCGTCTGGTCGGCAGGGTACTTAGTATGTCGGAATATTACGGCAGCTATCCCTGTCACAGAGTCGTCAACCATGCAGGCAGGCTTGTGCCCGGATGGCGGGAACAGCGGGAACTGCTGCAGGAAGAGGGCGTTCCGTTCAAGGATGACGGGCATGTGGATTTGAAGAAATGTTTATGGGAAGTGTGAGAAGCAGATTCTTAAATATGGAGGGAAAATGCAATATAGAAAAACAATGCACGGGGAGCGTTCCCCATTTATTCTCCTCGCCATTCTGCTGCTTGCCGTTATCCTGCTCGGTCTCTTATACATGATGCGGGAAGACGATGCAGGGGCGACAAGGATTTCCCTGCAGCCGGGGGATATCAGGATTGCCGGAAAAGGAGCGGAAGAAGATGGTGATACCGTGGTCATTAAGCAGGGCGGCCATTATCTGATTGAAGGGACATTGTTGAACGGTCAGATTTATGTGGATGCCGATGACGACGAGGTAATTTTGCTGGAACTGAGCGGTGTTGATATCAGCAATCCGTCCAAAGCAGTCATTTATGTGGAAAAAGCAGAACGCACAGAGATATTGCTGGCGGCTGGAACAGACAATACAATACAGAGCGGCACAGAGGAAGATGCGGCAATTTATGCGGATTGTGACTTTTTGCTGACAGGTGAGGGTTTGCTGCGGGTGCTCAGCGGTCTGAACAACGGTATTCAGTCGAAGGCCGGCCTGCAGATTGACGGTGGAACGATTGAAGTAACTGCTGCGAATAACGGGATTAAGGGAAAGGATTTTGTGGCGATAAGCGGCGGCAGCCTGCAGATTGAAGCCGGAGACAGGGGTGTACAGGCGAAGTATGAGATGGAGATTACCGGCGGAGATTTAAAAATTGAGGCGAAAGAGGGCCTGGAAGCGAACCAGGTTATGATAAAAGGCGGAACGATGGACATTACAGCAGGAGACGACGGTATTAATGCCAATGGCGGAGAAGACAAACAGAAAAAGAATCCTTCCAAAGACGTTGTGGAGACGATGCCGAATCTGACGATTTGTGGAGGCTCCATTTATATTGATGCGGAAGGGGACGGTCTTGACTCTAACGGGAATCTTTTTATAGAAGGCGGAGAAATTGTCATAGACGGGCCGACCAAAGATGATGACGGACCGCTTGACTTCGGAAAAGAAAATGACGGAATCTGTATCATCAAAGGCGGAACGGTTCTCGCAATCGGCAGTTCAGGCATGGCGGAGACTTTTGACGAGCGTTCGGAACAATGTTCCTTTCGTTGTATATTGGATATACCTTACGAGGCAGGAAGCGAAATCGTCATCACCGATGCCGCGGGAAAAGAACTGTATCGCCATACTGCGGCCAAGAAGGGCGCTTCTGTTGTGTTCAGCAGCCCGGAACTTATATTGGGAGAAAGTTATACGCTGCGTGTGGGAGAACAGACACTGGAAGTCAGGCAGGACAGCAATTCGGTCAGATAGTAGAAATACAACGGCGGGGACCGCTTCAGTGGCCGCCGTTGTTGTTTTCATTCCGCCATTGTCTGGGAGAGACGCCGTAGGTGTTCTTGAAGGCTCTTGAAAAGTGCAGCTGGTTCGGATAACCGACCGCATTTCCGATATCCCCGATTGACAGCCTTGTCAGTTTCAGTAGTTCCGTCGCCTTGGTCATGCGGTAGGAAATCAGAAAATCCTGTGGGGATTTTCCAGTATTTTCCCGGAAAATTTTCCCGAAATAGCTTCTGTTCAGGCCGCAGAAAAAGGCTATATCCTCGATGGAAATATCGTTCTGGAAATTTTGTTCGATAAAAGAGAAAGCTTCTTTAATATAGAAATCGCGCAGACTGTTTCCTTTATTGATCTGTCCGGAAGTAGCGGAGCGGACAAAACTGTCGATGAACAGGTAAAGATGCCCGATCAGGTGAAAGGGTGATTCCTCTTTATGGTTCACGATATATAGCATTTCTTCTTTCATTGTTTCTGAAATATCTTTATAGCGGGCTTTGTAGACCGGCTGGTCAGGAGAAAGCCCGGCAAGTTCTACGGTCTCTTTGGCGCGAAGACCGTCAAATTCAATCCAGACATATTCCCACGGAATTTCATGGTCTGCAATATAGGTACAGATCTGATGCGGAAAAAGCATGAATCCCTGTCCGCTTTTGATCTGGTAAGTTTCGGAGATGCCTTTGGAATTGTCTGCATAGAGCGTGCCGGTTCCGGAGAGGCAGAAATGGAAAAGATAATGGTTTCTGGCAGCCGGGCCGAAAGAATGGGAAGGGTCGCACTGCTCCCATCCAAACTGATACAGCCCAAGATCTACAAAATTTTCACTTGGAAAAACCGAAAAAATAACCTCGCTCATAAACAATCCTTTCTCATATCCCTTTATACAACAAATTTTACAGGAAGAATGCATGCTTTTCAAGGTGTTCTTCTCACACTGACCAACATGATTCCGCTCAGCCTGCGATATTTGTGACTGCAAGACACAATATTCGCAAGACGAATAAATTCGTCTATGAAAAATCTTTGATTTTTCAATCTAATAACCATGCCTTCCCTCAACCTGCGAGTTTGGGCGCAAGCACAAACTTGCGATTGAAAAATCTTTGATTTTTCAATCTATATACCAAAATGCTACATCATTTCAAATAATCGACATAAAAGTAGCATAAAGGAATGAAATATACAAAATAGTGTTATATACAGCTAGCATAAAGGTATGTTAAAATGTTTTTACAAAAAAAGGGAAGGAGAAAAGCTATGAAAAAGAAAGGAATAAAGTGCCTGAAACTGACATTATGCTGTGCGGCTGCGGCAATGGCGGTACAAGGCTGCGGGGCTTCTTCAGACGATCAGAAGATTGAAATCGAGATCGTGCAGTACAAACCGGAAGCGGCCAACTACTTCAAGTTGGTGGAAGAAGAGTTCAATGCGTCGCATGACGATATTCATCTGACGATTAGCTCCCCCAACGATGCAACAACGATTTTGAAAACAAGATTTATCAGAGAGGATTACCCGGACATCATAGGAATCGGCGGAGATATTAACTATTCCTATTTTGTGGATGCGGAAATCCTGGCGGACGTTTCGGACTATGAAGGAATGCAGAACATTAACCAGGGTTATCTGGACATTGCCGAAGCGTTAGAGCTGGTTCCGACGGACGGAACCTACATCATACCGTATGTGGCAAATGCGGCAGGAGTTCTTTACAACCGGGATATGTTCGAGGAACATGGCTGGGAGATTCCTACCACATGGGATGAACTTCTGACATTATGTGATGAGATCCAGGCTGAAGGTATTCTTCCGTTCTATTTTGGTTTTAAGGATACATGGACCTGTCTTGCGCCCTGGAATGCGATGGCGGTAGAACTTTCGCCTGCGGACGCGACCAAACAGGTGAACAAAGGGCAGACGACCTTTACCAGTGAATACAGAGAGTTGTCAGAGAAATATTTACAGCTTCTGCCTTATGGGCCGGATGGACCGTTCGCGTACAATTATAATGATGCCTGTACAGCCTTCGCAAGAGGGGAATCGGCAATGTATACGATCGGAAGCTATGCGACGCCTCAGATTTTGTCCGTGAATCCGGAGATGAATATTGACTCTTTTGTGATGCCGGCAAGCGATACGGCGGAAGGCCGGACGTTGAACTCGGGTATTGACCTTGGTTTCTGCGTGATGGCTGAATGTGAGAATAAAGAAGCCGCTTATGAAGTACTGGATTTCCTGTATGCGGATGAAAATCTGCAGAAGTATATCGATGACCAGAATGCGGTTCCCTGTAAGAACGGAGATTTTCAGCTTTCTCCCATGCTGGACGGTATGCTTGAATTTATTGAATCCGGCAATATGACAGACTATCAGGACCATTATTATCCTTCTGAAATGTCGGTAGATGCGCTGTTACAGACCTTCCTGATCGAGCAGGATGTAGATGGTTTCCTTACGAACTTTGATACGAACTGGCAGCGATACAACAGAGATATTATCCGCATGGTGCAGGATTATGAAGCAGCAAACGGTGGAAAGGAGTAGAACTAAACTATGAATATTTTTTCCCAGAAAAATGATAGAAAAAGAACTTTTTTATTCATTACGATTCCGATTCTTGCGTTGTTCGTTTGTTTTAATACCATTCCGCTGATCCGCGGCGTTATATACAGTTTTACGAACTTTAGGGGATTCGGAAGCTATGACTGGGTCGGATTCAGAAACTATGCCGACCTGTTCACGGATGCCCGTGTTGGTAAATCCTACCTGTTCACGATCAAACTGGCTATCGTAACAACGATAGTGGTAAATATAATCAGTCTGATTCTGGCTCTGGGCCTGAACAGTAAAATCCGGGCAAAAGGATTTTTCCGCGGGGCATATTTTTTACCGAACATATTGGGCTCTCTGGTTGTTGGTTATATTTTTAATTACTTTTTCACATATATTGTACCGGCGCTGGCGGATATGGTCGGCCTGCAAAGCACGAGTATTCTTGCAAGTCCGAGCAAGGCATGGATCGGTATTATGATCGTGTGCTCATGGCAGGCAATCGCCATGAATACGATCATCTATATCTCCGGTCTCCAGACGGTGCCCGAAGATGTATATGAGGCAGGCGGACTGGACGGCGCGACCGGATGGAAGCAGTTCCGTCATCTGACCTTCCCGCTGATCATACCGTTTTTCTCGATCAATATGGTACTCAGTGTAAAGAACTTTTTGATGGTATTTGACCAGATCATGGCGTTGACCAAGGGTGGTCCGGCACAGAGCACGGAATCCATTTCCTACCTGATCTATAACAATGGTATGGCAGGCGGGCAGTTCGGGTTCCAGAGTGCGAACGCAGTTGTATTCTTTATTGTAATTGTCGCTATTTCTGTTGCGCAGATGAAATTTTCCGGTTCAAAGGAGGAGCAGCTATGAAAAACACAACAACCGCAGTTAAAGCGAATAAAACTGTCATGGTGCTGTTGATTCTCGGCCTTTCAACGATTATTTTTCCGCTGTATATGACGATTATCATCGCATTCAAGCAGCCTTCGGAAATGACGAACAACATCAGCGGCATCTTATCCCTGCCCAAGACATGGAGTCTTGATAACTTCAGGGAAGCGATGGAAGTAACGGATTTCTGGCGCTCTTTGAAAAACAGTTTGCTGATTTCCGTATTGACTGTTGTATTATCGATTATTATTCACTCCTTAATGGGATATACTTTAGGAAGAAATAAAGGCAGTAAGTTTTATAATTTTGTTTATCTCTTTATTGTCAGCGGTATGTTTGTACCTTTTGCAATTCTGATGATGCCTCTGGCAAAGCAGACAGCAGAGCTGGGATTGGCGAACTGGTTCGGCGTTATCTTACTATATGTTGTATTCTACATGCCGATGAACGTCATGCTGTATTCGGGTTATCTGGTGAATATCCCGCTGGCACTGGAAGAGGCGGCAAGAGTGGACGGCGCTTCCACATGGCGCACTTACTGGAAGATTATTTTCCCGATCATGAAGCCGATGCACGCAACGGTTGCGGTCATCACAGCACTGGCTGTATGGAATGATGTTATGACACCATTGGTCATCATGGCCGGTTCTTCCCAGAACACGCTGCCGTTGGCACAGCTGAACTTCCAGTCACAGTTCGGAACGAACTATAACCTTGCGTTTGCATCTTATCTGCTTTCGCTGATTCCGATTCTGATCTTCTATCTGATTTGCCAGAAACAGATTTTGAACGGCGTTGTGAACGGAGCAGTCAAATAGCAGGGTGAAAAGAACTTCTAAAGTCGTCTCGCCATAGGACGAGACGCCAAGAAGTTCTACGATTTGCGAAGCAAATCTTTTTCACCCGAAAGAATGCCCATAAAAGCGGGCATTCTTCCAGTGAAATGAGAAAGGCTCAAAAAGTGGGCAAAAGGAGTAATTATGGCGATTCATTATCAACGTGAAAACCGAATTTTTACATTGCATACGGAACATACGACTTATCAGATGAAAGTAGATGATTTCGGCTTTTTACTGCACTTGTACTATGGGAGTAGTATATCCGGCGATATGGATTACCTGTTGACTTATTATGACAGAGGGTTTTCCGGCAATCCGTCGGATGCGGGGAATGACAAGACTTATTCGATGGACGTGCTGCCGCAGGAATATCCGGTACAGGGCGTGGGAGATTACCGAAACAGTGCGCTTATCATTCATAACGCGGATGATTCGGATTGCTGTGACCTGCGTTATGTCAGTCACGAAATAAAAGAAGGAAAGTATGGACTGCCGGGACTTCCGGCAGTCTATGCCTCAGCAGAAGAAGCGCAGACATTGGAAATTCTTCTGGAAGATGCGGTGAGCGGCGTCCGGGTAAAGCTTTTATACGGCGTGCTCGCCAGAGAAGATATCATTACGAGAAGCGCGGTCATTACGAACTGCGGCAAAGAAGAAATCATTGTGGAAAAAGCAGCATCGTCGTGCTTGGATTTCCTGACAGGCGATTACGATTTGCTCAGTTTTTATGGCAGACATACAATGGAGCGTAATCTGCAGCGAATGGAAATCGCACACGGAAGTTATGTGATCGGAAGCCGCAGAGGCGCTTCGAGTCATCAATATAATCCGGCTGTCATTCTTGCGGAAAAAGGAACGACAGAAGAGACCGGCGGCTGTTATGGTATGCTGTTCGTTTACAGCGGAAACTTTCTTTTTGAAGCGGAGAAAGACCAGTATGACCAGACTAGAGCCATTATGGGCCTGCATGATGAACAGTTCCATTATCCGCTTGCAAAGGACGAGTCCCTTATTGTCCCGGAGACGATTCTCTGCTATACGGATAACGGATTTTCGGCCTTATCCGCGAAGTATCACCGTTGTATCAGAGAGCACATATGCAGAGGCAGATACAGCAGACAGTCAAGGCCGGTACTGCTCAACAGCTGGGAAGCTGCCTATTTTGATTTTTCCGGAGAAACCATTGTTGAACTGGCGAAGGGTGCCGCGGAACTCGGTATCGACATGGTTGTTATGGACGATGGCTGGTTCGGAGACAGAGATGATGATGACAGAGGCCTTGGCGACTGGTATGTGAATGAAGAGAAGCTTGGATGTACGCTTGGGGAGCTGATTCAGAAGGTGAATGATGCCGGTGTGAAATTCGGTATCTGGATAGAACCGGAGATGGTTTCCGAAAACAGCGATCTATACAGGGCACATCCGGATTGGGCGATGCAGATTCCAGGAAGAGGGCCGGTGCGCGGCCGCAATCAACTGATGCTCGACTTTTCCAGAAAAGATGTCAGGGAATTAATTTTTAACCAAATATGTGCGGTTTTGGACCAGGGAAATATCGAATATGTCAAATGGGATATGAACCGCAGTATTGCAGAAGTATATTCTGCGGTCAATCATCCGGGAAAAGTGACTTATGATTATGTATTCGGCGTATATGATTTTCTCGAAAAGCTGATACAGCGATATCCGGACATTCTGATAGAAGGATGCAGTGGCGGCGGCGGAAGATTTGATGCAGGGATGCTTTATTATACGCCGCAGATCTGGTGCAGCGACAATACGGATGCTGTGGACAGACTGCGCATTCAATATGGAACTTCTTTCTTTTATCCGATTTCGGCTGTCGGTTCCCATGTATCGGCGGTGCCGAATCATCAGACAGGACGGTGCACCAGCCTGCATACGAGAGGCGTTGTGGCAATGGCGGGTACTTTTGGATATGAACTTGCCACGGGTAAGCTGACGGAAGAAGAGAAAGAAGAAATCAAAGAACAGATCAGACAGTATAAGAAATATAGTGGACTGATTCAAAATGGTAGTTACTATCGTCTGTCAAATCCATTTCAAAATGCCTGTGCGGCATGGCTGTTCGTAGCGGAAGATAAGAAAACCGCGCTTTTGAACGTCGTGCTGTTAGAAAATCATGGAAACATGACGATAACTTATATAAAGTTAAAAGGACTTGTTGCGGATGCTCTGTATGAGGACGCGGAAACCGGAAAGTGCTATTATGGTTCGGCCCTGATGAAGGGCGGACTTCCGATGCCGGCGGAGAAAAAAGAATATCCGGCTTATCAGATGGAATTTCGGATGGTAGTGTGAATACAAGTCTGTAGTGTAATGAAGGGGTGGAATTATAAAGTAACAAACAGGCGAGAAAGGCACAGGCATTCAAAATGGAGGAACGACTGAAGAGCTATATAAGAAAAATGGAGGCGCAGTCGGCGCAGTGGGAGAAACAGGGCGAAGATGCCATGACGGAGCAGGAAAAGAAGCGGCAGCTGGAAGATTTGCTGGTACAGATCAGTTTTTTTCAGCATGAGCGGCTCGTACACCTGATCGTGACGGTCATATTTGCCCTGCTCACGATGCTGGCTATTTTAGGCACGCTGATTGCGCCGCAGTCGGCCTTATTCTTATTGATTCTATTTTTATTGATTCTATTAATTCCTTATATCCGCCATTATTATATTCTTGAAAACGGTGTGCAGAAGCTGTATCAATATTATGACCGGTTGGCATCGTGAGATTTCATGATGGTTTTAAGACGCTCGTTTTCGGCAAGAAGCTGCTGGATACGAGCATCTTTTTCTGAGATGGTGTTCTCATATTCGTTTACTGTTTGCGCGATGGTGTTCTTATATTCGTTTACTGTTTGCGCGATGGTGCTCTCATATTCGTTTACTGTTTGCGCGATAGTGTTCTCATAGGTGCGTATTGTCCGGTCAATAGTGTTCTCATAAGTGCGTATCGTTCGGTCATATTCCGCCCTGTCTCTACATCGGTCACAAATTTCGTCTTTTGCACTGAGTTGTATCATGGTATTGGAAGCTTCGTTAAAATAGTTGTTCTTAGAAGCCAGCATAGTAATCTCCTCCCAGGTTGTAGCTTTAAAAAGTTTTGCCCAATGGTCGATTTGAAATTTTTTGTCTTCTTCTGTGGCCAAATCTATTCGAGATAAGTTTACCACACTCAGCGTCAGATTGTCACTATAAATTGTATTATTTTTTACATTTATCAGTTTGTATGTGGCGTAAAATTCCGGTGATTCCTCAAAAAGGGTATAATCCAGAAAACCAATATGGATAGAGGGAAGAACTTCATTATAGTCCTGACCGCGATTGAGCTGGTCGAAGGTGCGGCACAGATAGATGACGGAGCGGTTTTGCCAGTTCCGTCTGTCAGCAACCTGCATTTCCAGATTGATAAGTATGTGATTGTTTAACCTGACATGAATATCCAGGTGAAATTCTTTGTTTTCAATGGATTTGCCAAGAATGATTGGATTGATGATTTCTGCGGAAAGGATTTCTTCTTCCGATAGATGCAGGAGAGAGCAAATGAGACCGCGGAGGACTTTATTATTTGTTTGCAGAACTGCCCGGAACATATAGTCATTTGTCATATTATAAAGAAGAGGACCGTGAGCGCTTTGCAAAGAGGGGGATAATGTGTCTGATGGAATAGAAATAATTGAGTTGTCTGGATTCATAGAAAATCTCCTTTGTAGAATAGAATTGAAATAAGATGTGTTTTTAGTTCGATTAGAATATAAAACTTTATACCATAAATCGGAGTAAAGTACAAATGTTTTTGGAAGAAATAAGTGTAGAAAAAAATAGGAACGGTATTTCAACAAATTGGTTTAAGCAACAAGATGTGGGGAAAAATATAAATTTTGAAATAAAAAATACTATATATGGTATTGGATATTTTTTTAGAATTGACTTTTCAGAATTGTTTTGGCAGAGGGGCATTCTCTAATTCTCTTCAAAAGAAAGAGCAGGTAAGGGGAATCGAACCCCCCTCCCTAGCTTGGGAAGCTAGTGTTCTACCGATGAACTATACCTGCATAAATCCAGTATAACACCAAATCTGATAAAAGAAAAGAAAAAAATTCAAGATAATTCAGTAAGATAATTCTCAGTAAATTTTCAGTCAAATAGTTGACAAAAAGATTTATTGTGATATCATAATGATATCAAATAGAAATGAAGCTCCATTACAAAGCACATAGGTAATAGAAGAGCAAAAGGAGGCATTTTACATGGAAGAGAAAATTTTGACAGGGAAAAAGAACGGAATGGCGGCACTATTCGGCATTATTTTACTGTATATACTTGCGCTGGCCGGAATCATTGCCGGGAACGAGAATCCCGTGCTGTTCATCGCTGGAATGGTAGTAGTCGTTCTGGCTTCGATACTCTGGGGCGGACTGAAAGTATTGAAACCGCAGGAGGCGCTCGTGCTGACTCTGTTCGGTAAATATGTGGGCACTTTGAAAGAGGATGGATTTTACTTCGTGAATCCTTTCTGCACCAGTGTAAATCCCGCAGCTAAGACAAGATTGAGCCAGAGCGGGGATGTGAGCGATCAGGCGGCTATGCTGGCAGTGGCGGCAGGCAAATCGGCGGGAGCCGGTGCGGAGGCGGCCAGTAAAAAGATTTCCCTGAAGGTCATGACCCTGAGCAACAGCCGTCAGAAAATCAATGACTGTCTGGGGAATCCGATTGAAATAGGCATTGCGGTCACATGGCGCGTGGTGGATACGGCGAAAGCGGTATTCAGCGTAGATAACTACAAAGAATTTTTATCCCTGCAGTGTGACAGCGCGCTCCGCGATATCGTGCGTCTCTATCCTTACGATGTGGCGCCGAATGTCGATACCACCGGGGACGGCATGGCGGATGAAGGCAGCCTGCGCGGTTCCAGCGAAATCGTTGCGGCGCGGATACGGAATGAGATTCAGAAGAGAGTCGAAGAGGCGGGAATCGAGATTATCGAAGCGAGAATTACTTATCTTGCCTATGCGACGGAAATTGCAGCGGTAATGCTGCAGAGGCAGCAGGCATCGGCGATCATCGATGCGAGAAAGATGATCGTGGACGGTGCGGTCGGCATGGTGGAAATGGCATTGGAACGTTTGAACGAGAACCATACGGTGGAGCTGGATGAAGAACGCAAGGCGGCAATGGTATCCAATCTGCTCGTTGTTCTTTGCGGAAACCGCGATGCACAACCGGTCGTAAATTCCGGCAGTTTATATTAAGTAACCTTCACGCCCATTTCTTAACTTGCGAATTTGGGCGTGAGTACAAATTTGCGGCCGAAGAATCTTTGATTCCCGCGAGCAACGAGCCAAATAGACGTGCTTGCACGGATATTTGGCGATTGCCGCGAGGGTGTTGACTGTTCGGCCTGAGAAAGGAAAGGTTCTCGGTATGGGTGATTCGGGCAAGAAGCAGGTGCCACTCCGGCTTTCTGCCAAATTGTATGATGCGATCGCAGCCTGGGCAGAAGATGATTTTCGTTCCGTTAACGGGCAGATAGAATATCTTTTAACAGAATGTGTGCGGCAGCGTAAGAAGAACGGCAAATACGTTTCCGATGAAATCGATGTGCCGCCGGAACTTGATATTTAAGGGATATTATAAAAAGGAGCATGAAGATGAAATGTTGGAAAAAAATGATAGCGCCAATTATCATTGCTTCTATCACGATTGCATATTATATTGGCTTCGCAGTATTTGTAACGATTGTACCCGGTGTTCCTGTCGGAATCAGGATTATAATGTTTGTAGTTCCATTGATTCTGGCAGCGGTGATGCTCGGTGTATTAATAAGCAGAATAAAAGAAATCAGAGGAGGAGAAGAAGATGATTTTAGTCAATACTGATTACATCAGTGGAAAAGAATTGGAAATGCTCGGTATGGTGAAGGGCAGCACGATTCAGTCCAAAAATCTTGGCCGTGATATCACGCAGGGGTTTAAGACATTGGTAGGCGGTGAGTTGAAAACTTATACGGAGATGATGAACGATGCCAGGGCGTTAGCGACAAAGCGTATGGTGGAAGAGGCTGAAAAGTTAGGAGCGGATGCGGTCGTTAATATCCGTTATGCTTCCGCAGCGGTGATGCAGGGCGCTGCGGAAGTCATGGCCTATGGTACGGCCGTTAAGTTCAAAAGGTAATAAAGATTTTTTCAGGCGTTGAAGGATACTGCCTGGGAAAATCTAAGTCATTCCCTGAAGAATGCCCCGTTGGGGCATTCTTCATTCTTGTTCTTTCTCCCGTATCTTTTCGTTCATCGTTTTTGCCAGCTTCCAATAATAAAACGCATAGGCGAGCCAGATGAGGAAGGCGGTGGCCGCCTGAAGAAGAATGATGAGCACACAGCTTTTCCATCCAAGCTGTACCGGAATCCAGCCGACAGAAAGGCCGACAATGGTATAAACGGTGCAGCCGATGCCCAGATGGAACAGTACCTGCAGCAGGAATGGCAGCCTGTTGTTGTGATAGATTTCAGTCGGTGCGGAAAATGCGATACCTACCAGAATTGTGCCAATGGCCTGTTTGGTAAAAAGCCAGTTCTCCAATACAAAGCTTCCGTGATTGTGCTGGTCGGATATCATACCGCAGAGAAGAAAGAGCGTGCAGGCAATGCCGATGCCCTGCATGGAATTTTTGATTGTTCTTTTCAGTAAAGTCATAAACATACCTCCTAAATCCCCAGATATTTTTTGAAAGCGGGGAGATATTTTCTGGAAATATAATCTTTATTTCCGTTTTTCAGTATCACGAGCATAGTTCCGTGAAAGGACGGTTCTACGCTTTTTATCTGTTTCAGATTGATGAGTGTGGATTTGGAAATCCGCATAAATCCGCTGCCGAGCAGCCTTTCCATTTCATAGAGCCTTTTGCCGGATATATATTTTTTCTGCTGGCAATATACATTCAACTGCTCATTTTCCATTCGTAGCATATAGATTTCCGAAGGCTCCAAAACGATGAGCTGGTCGTTATCAGTCACTGTGATGACATTTCCGGGAGAATGGAACATTTCCATGATCTGCTGGATTTCTGCTGTCATATGATTGGCATGGATAACGGCGTAGGGTTCTTCGACATCTTCGGATATCTGAATTTCTACTTTCATAAGAATTCTCCTTTCCGGTCCGGCTTGAACGGACGCTGCTGCAAAAATCTCCGCGGTGATTTTTGGTTTCATATGAGAATGACTCGCGAGTGTGTCATCCGTTGTGATTATCATACAATAAAAGAAACGGATTGTCATGGAGTGGGCGGTAAGTGGCAGGAATCCGGCCGGAAGAAGCGAAATCAGAGGGGTAAAAGAGTTGAACGCCGGCATAAAGTATGCTACATTTTTCATGTAATAGGAAAATGCTGTAATCGCAGCAGATTGTTTGGGCTGCGTTGCCGGCATGTTGGAAAGGGATAAGAAGAATGGACGGAAAAGAAAGTTATTTTCAGACCGCGCTCTCCGATTTTACATTTGATGTGGCGGCGGGCGGCGCGATCAGACATTTGACGGACCGGGGATACTCCGTGGAACAGATCATGCGGGAGCTATCCTATCCAGTCCCGCGCGCCAGGGTGGAAAAAGCGGTATACAGGCATCTGCTGGAATCCCGCATCCTGCTGTCGGAACTGCCTGCAGAAAATGATGCGGTACGGATAAAATGTTTACAGGGAGACAAGTCTGTACGCTTCCCGGAAATGCTGGCGAAGGCCATTGCCGAGAGCGGAGAGGAAAACGCTTATATAGAATGCCCTTTCGGCGCATGGATGAAAAAGGACGAAAAGCGCCTGGAACAAAACCTTGCCTGTCTGACGGGCAGGGAGCGGGAATATCTTCTCGGCATTCGTTGGGAAAAGAATATCATGTATCACAGGCTGAATGACCGTATGCGGGAGATTGGGCTGAAACTTGTGAAGGGGACGGAGGAAGCGTGGGGGTTTTGGTTTTTGTCAGGAAAATGAGAATCGTAAAAAGGATAACGGCCTTAAACATGGCGATGGCAATTATGATAGGCAGTCTGACCGGATGCGGCAGTTTTGATACAGAAGATATGGCAGGTGCATCAGAGGAAATAGAGGATATAACAGAAAGCGTAGCCTCCGGGACAGATTGCGAAGTAGCGCTTGCTCCTGAAACACCGGACGAGACAACACTTTCACCGGAGACATACGAAGATTATATGAAACTGGCCGCAGAAAGCTATGACAGGCAGGAATGGGAAACGGCGCTTGCCTTTTACCAGGGTGCAAAAGAACTGGAGGAGGACAGAGAAGAAGTCTACCGGGGAATCTCGGATGTCTATTTGCAGATGGATGATGTAGCGCAGGCGTTTGCCACACTGGATGAGGGGATTGAAAAGTGTGGACTTGACTCATTTGGTCAAAGCACCTTGCATCAGAGAAAAACGTATGTCCTTGCCGGGACGGTGGCAGTCAGGAGGAAGTTTATAGAGAATAGCTATGACGATGACGGAAATATTCTCTCAGACTGCGTATCGGAATATGATGAGAACGGAAATGAGATAAAGTCGGTATATTGCCGTGCCGGGGGAGAGATAGGCAATGTTGTAGAATACCAGTATGACGGGGAAGGCAATCAGATTGAATATGAATATAAATCCTATGACAGTGATGGAAACATCAGCATTTTTTCTCATGAGACCTGGGCATATGATATAAATAGGAATGAAATAGAATATGCAGAGTATGATGAGAACGGTAATATGGAGCAGAGGAGAGAGTATGGGTATGATGCGGATGGAAATCGGATAAGAGAAACAGATTATGACAAAAATGATGAACCCGTGAAACGGACAGAAACAGAGTATGACGCATCGGGGAATGAAATACAGTATATGGTATACGATCAATATGGAAACTGCAGCCTGAAAATAATCAAAGAATATGATGGGCGTGGAAACCAGATCAAACAAGTTGTGTACGATAATTCCACAACGATCAGGTATTGGTATGAGCGGGAGTATGATGAAAATGACAATGAAGTCAGGTATGTGCGCTATAGCGATGATGAAGTGATTGATTCCTGGTATGAGAAAGAATATGATGAAAATGGCAATGAAGTGAAGTTCATCCGTTATGATGACGGTGTAACGATTGGTTGTTGGATTGAGAAAGAATATGATGCGAATGAAAATCTGATAAAGCATGTGGCTTATGATGATGAAGGCGGCATCATATATATGTGGGAATATGAATATGACGAAAGCGGCAGGGAAATTTGTGAAAGAAGCTATAATGAAAACGGCGTTATCGGGCATACGGTAGAATTTGAATATAGTGATGATGAAGCCGGAAATCTGATAAAAGCAATCTATACGAACTATGACTGGGAAACGGGGCAAAAAGGCGGTCAAACAATAGAAGAGTATATTTATGATGACAGGGAAAATATGACGGAATATACCTGTACCGGATATGATGAGAAAGGAGAAACAGACAGCCGCAGATGGCAAAGAGAATATGATGCAGACGGCAGGAAAACTGCATTTTATTCATACGATGATGGAAAAAAGGCTTCCTATCAAAGTAAGACAGTGTATGATGAAAGCGGCCTGATGATAAAATATACGGGATGTGATCAGAATGGAGCTGTTCTTGTCGATAAAGAAACTGAATATGATACATCCGGGAAAGTGATAAAGGAAATTTATTATGATGCGGATGGTAATCCGGTTCAGTATTATGAGAATGAATATGATAATTTCGGCAGCGTGATAAGACAGGCTATGTATAAGGACAGCATTTTAAAATCCGAAAAACAGATAAATTATACATATCATTACATAGGAAATATTGACGCAGAAGTTACAGAATATATGGATGATGATGTAACACCGGAAGAATATAATCTGAAGCAGAGAGAAATTTTCAACCGCTTTTTAAGTGGACAGGAAGAAATACGTTACTGCAGCGCTTTTAATAGTATCGGGGAGGGAAAAATCGTAAGGGATACGATTACCGATCTGATTGATTTCGTATATTACGAAGAGGATAGAGAAGCTTTGGAATACACTTTTCTGGATATGACGGGAGACGGGATAGAGGAACTGGTCATTAATTGCAGCAGCGATAATTTATACATCATACAAAGCGACCACGGCATATTAAAAGTTATTGGCAGAACTGTGGGAGGAAATTATGGGACCTATCTGGTAAAATATGATGGCAGAACAGGAGTTTGCTGTGATTTTGGCGGCCATGTGGGAGCGAATGAAGAAATTTATTATTTTTATGATGGAAAAGGAAAGCAGGAGATATCTTTAAGTGACTATCAGGATTTTCAGGAGGACGGGACAGAAAGCAGGTCTTACAGTATCCGTGACAACGACAGTTTTGAAAGCCGTGATATCAGTACGGGGGAGTATGATGATGTGAGCAGTACGATCATAATCATTACGGTTGACTGGTATCCGTTGGAAGAACCACTGCGTTGAGTGACTTTATGTATGCTCATGTCGTGTATGAAGGAAATCTGTGGGAAATAAGATTTCGATCTGTCTGGAAGAAAAGAACGCTATAAATTAATAATATGACAGTTGCCGAGGCACAGAGGTCATAATGGAAAAAATTCGGTCTTGGGAGAGCATATTAAATTATTGGAAAACGTGGCAGAATGCGTATCTGCAAATTGACTGTCGCAACCCTTCAACAGGAGGAAATCAGAACATGGTATGTAAAAAATGCGGGGAAGCAATGAATTGGAGTATTGATGGCTCTACACAGGGATGGAGTTGTCCTGTCTGTGGGTGGGGTATCGTAACAACATACATTGATGAAATCGATATCGATCAAACGGAATATTGCATTTATATTAAAAACATGACAATAATCGGCATGGAAATCATAAAAATCGTTGCAAAGATTGCCAATGTCAATTTCATGATTGCAAAGCAGATGCTTCAGGAAAAGGAAGCGTGTATATTAAAAGCAAGAGCGCCTGAGATTAAGGCAGCAATTGCGAAACTGCAAGAATCTGACATTGACTTTATGGTGAGTCCTGTGTTCAGGTATTAGGAAAAGAAAACGTTACATGTATCCATATCAGGAGGGATAACAATGAATGAAATAGGGATGCGGTTTGACAACCATGATGAACGTATAAAATATTATGAATTATTACTCGAGCGGGATTTAGATGCGCTGCCGTGTTTTCCGCTCCCGCAAGGTTATAAATTCGTTTTTTATGAGCAGGGCGACCGTGATATCTGGATTGCTATTGAAAAGTCCGCAAAAGAATTTGTAAGCTATGAGCAGGGACTGGAAGCATGGAACAGATACTATGCTGGTAAAGAGGAAGTTCTTTTGAACAGAATGGTTTTCATTGAAAATGCAGATGGGGAGAAAGTAGCGACGGCCACTGCATATTATGATATAACGAACCGGGACAGGTCAGGTGATGGCTGGCTACACTGGGTTGCTGTCCGCAGGGAGCATCAGGGGAAAGGATTGTCAAAACCTTTGATTTCTTATGTATTGGGGATTATGCGCGGGCTTGGATATACACACGCCAAAATTCCGACGCAGACGACGACATGGCTGGCATGCAGGATTTATCTGGATTTGGGGTTTGTACCCTTACCAAAAAATGCCATTAACAGCAGGGATGGATGGAAGATTGTTAAAACTCTTACAAATCACCCGGCGCTTGATTCTTTTGAGCCTGCGGCCCTTGATGATATTGTGAAAGGACAATTGACAGAATAATATGATGCAGAATGGAATGTAATAAGGTTGTGGCGCGATTGTGCGGGAGGATATTCTCCAATACATAAAAACAGCGGAAATGCTTATCTAAAAGCAATTCCACAGAATTTATAAAACTGTGTTAAAACACACATGAAGACGTACATAAACACACATATAATCGTGCATAAACGCACATATAAATGTGCGTTAGAGGATTCGAAGCTGACCTCAAGCGCGCGAAAACCCAGTAAAGAAAGGAGGTTGCGCCATATTCCCTCATTGAGTGTAACAAAGGTGTAACTGATTGAAATGCCGGCACTTTCACATATCAAAGCCTTACCGCATCACTGACAAAAGGCTGTGCCGCCTCAAAGCGAGATGCCTCTGCACTGATTTCTGCCGGTGTCTTAGAATCAAAAAATTCCTTCTGCCATTCTGTATAATCAAACTTTTCCAGCACTACTTTCTCCCTATTGTCACTGCTAATGTCACATAATCAGAATACTCTTGTTTCTTTTATAACCGTTCACCGCCGTCAGCATAGTATTATCCCTCTTCACTGACTGCTCTTTTATTTATTATACCCCGATAAAAATCTTATAGCAAATAAAACTTTTCTGAACAAAACAGCGTACAGACCTGGAAACGATAACTGAACACAGACCGCTTCACCTTGGTTTTCCAGAAATACCCCGCCGGTAATCAACAGGCGGCTTCACCCGGCTTTCGTACCCCGGAAAAAACAGCGGAAAACCGCGCTTTACTATATTTGTTTAAAAAATAAGATTACTTTTAAGGGCAAAAAGGAATCAAAATTTTAATCAACCGCTGTCCGCCCCGAAAAAAAGGAATCAACTCGGCAAGCCATATGAAAAGATATCATAAGGCAGAAGTGCCGCTGAAGTCAGGGCAGGCAAGCAGGGAAGCTGTCAGCAGGAAGATTAAAGTTTTCTTTTTCATCTCATCCTTCTCCTTTTCTT
>CAMWXB010000066.1 GCA_947178125.1 uncultured Lachnospiraceae bacterium
CCTATGACCCTCTGCTTGTAAGGCAGATGCTCTCCCAGCTGAGCTAAGATCCCACTCGACAACAGGTTGTCCGTTTCATTTCCTCAACCCGCTTTGTTAGTATACAATTTATTACACCCTTTTGTCAAGTAGTTTTTCCAAATTTTATACATCAATTTATTGAATCCATAAAAAAAGAACCGGGAACAGCATGGCGTGAAAGGAAGATTTTTCTATATCATTCAAAAACCGATGGCCTTGACCATGATCAAGTCAATACCATCGGTTTCTTTCGTTCAAACTGCCTTTCCGGCATTCCGTACAAACTTTATGATCACATTCTCTCGGGTGCAGAAAAACCGAGAAGATCAATGCAGACTTCCAGAATATCTTTCGTCAGCATCAGCAAGGCTATCCAGCCGGACTGTTTCCCAGAATCCTCTTCCGTCAAAATTTTCGTCTCATGATAGAAACGGTTAAAGGCGTTCGCAAGGTCATAGATATAAGCACAGATTTTATGAGGAGCCACTTCCTCATAAGCGGCCTCTATCATCGTATTGAATTTGGCGGTTTCAAGCATCAGAGCCTTTTCCGATTCACCCGTTGCTTCCTGTAAGACTGCCTGTCCGGCACTATCCCCTCCGTTCTTTTCATTGTATTTTTTCAAAATAGATTTGATCCGGACGATCGTATACAGAATATACGGCCCAGTATCGCCCTCAAAAGAGGTAAACCTGTCGATATCGAAAATATAATCTTTGGATGCCTGATTGGATAAATCTCCGTATTTTACAGCAGAAAGGGCTACTACTTTCGAGGTCTCTTCCGCTTCCTCTTTTTCCATCTCCCGGTTTTCCGTAATCTTGCGGTACATCTCCTCATTGATTTCCCGTATCAGGTTTTCGAGTCGCATTACGCCGCCTTCTCTTGTCTTAAAAGGTTTTCCATCTTTGCCGTTCATCGTGCCGAAACCGATATGAATGAGCTGTGTCTCCAGCTTCACCAGACCCGTCTTTCTCGCGCAGCGGAATACCTGCTCAAAATACAGATCCTGCCGCTTATCCGTCATATAGATCAGTTTATCCGGCTGATACTTTTCCATACGGTCCACGATTGTCGCCAAATCCGTCGTATTATATAAAGAAGCGCCGTCCGATTTTAAAATCATGCAGGGCGGAACTTCTTTCGTATCCGTCTCTTCTTTGACATCGACGACCAGTGCACCTTCACTCTCATGCGCATAGCCGTCATTTTTCATTTTCTCGACCATACCCGGAATGATATCCTGAACATCCGATTCTCCTTTCCAGAGGTCGAACTCTACATTCAGGGCCGCATAATTCTTCTTTAAATCCGACACGGACACATCAATAATATGATTCCAGAGCGCCCTGATACCGGGAACACCTGTCTGCAGTTTGTAGGTCGCATCCATCGCTTCCGCCTTGTATGCCGCGTCTTCTTTGGATTTAGCACTGGCGGTCGGATAAATCTCTTCCAGTTCCGATATGGTAAAGGGAGCTTCTTTCGGATATTCTCCCTGATAGGATTCGTCAAAATAAGGCAGTTCAGGATGTCTCTTTTTTAATTCTGTTACAATCAGTCCCATCTGCAGTCCCCAGTCACCCAAATGGATATCTCCGAGTACTTCATGTCCGGCATAACGGCAGATTCTCTTGATACTCTCACCGATGATGCCGGAGCGCAGATGTCCGACGTGAAGGGGCTTTGCAATATTGGGCCCGCCGTAATCCACAATGATCATCTGTGGTCTCTCCGGCATCTCCAGTCCGAATTTAGCATCCGCACGCATTTCCTGCAGATATTCTTTCACGAATTTCTCCGTCAGTCTCAGATTCAAAAAGCCGGGCGCCACCGCGCTGACTTCCGAAAATACCGTACTTCCCTGCAGTTTCTCAGCCACATCATTTGCAATCATAATAGGCGCCTTATGATATTGTTTCGCGCCGGCCATCGCGCCGTTACACTGGTATTCGCACAAATCGGGACGATTGGACAGCGTAACTTTGCCAAGTTCAGCCTGATAACCGGCCGCCTCAAATGCCTTTCCCATCTCTTCCGAGATCAACTCCAAAAATTTTTTCATTTTTTACTCTATCCTTTCCTTAGTCTGCACAAACCTCTTCAAACGACATTTCAGAAGAATCGCGCCGGCGACTCATTTCGGAATAAATACAGCCGCAGTAATCCTGTCTGTACAAGTCATATTCTTTCGATAAAACAATCGACCGCTGGTATCCGCCCTTTTTCTTAAAATCAGAGGGCAGCCACTTCACATGATATTGCCCCGCAAGGTGTTCACCGATTTCATTCAGCTTTGCCGCATTTTTCAAAGGACTGATGGTCAGCGTCGTGGCAAAATAATCATATCCTCCCGCCGAGGCAAGTTCAGCAGTCTTTCCAAGCCGCTGCTCATAGCAGGCAAAGCATCTCTCTCCGCCTTCCGGGCACTGTTCCAGCCCTTTTGCTATCTCATAAAAACGCTCCGGCTCATAATCCCCTTCCACAATCGCAATTGGATGAGCCGCAGGCTGATATTCTGCAACCGATATCCGCTCCCGTTCCTCATCTGCTGAAGCATCATTCCGCGAGGCATCCCCGCACGCTCCTTCGTTATACGCCATGATCAATCGCTTCTGCTCTTCCACACGCTTTCGATACTCCGGTTCCCTTGAAATATTTGGATTATAGTAAAATACCGTGATTCTGAAATAAATCCGAAGATACTCCAACACATAACTGCTGCACGGTGCACAACAGCTGTGTAACAAAAGTCTCGGCGGCGGCGCCACATCCGTTCCTACCGACATCCCGCCTTTTGTCCAGGCAGCCTTTTGCCCTGCCATTTCATCTATTATTTTATCCAGTTCTTTCTGATAATTTCTGACCGCATTCATGTCATGATATCCTTTCCTGACAATTTGCTGTCCCTCATGTCATGATACTCTTTTCCAACACTTTGCTGTCGCACATATCCTGTCACCCTTTCCTGACAGTTCACCATCGTTCGGGGCCGGAAAACACGACTTCGCACACCTGTTCAACTCCATAATCCGCATCGGCCGTCACTTCGTACACCTTTTGAAAGTCTCCTTCTTCTATCAGATAACCGATAATCTTGAAATCCTCCAACTCTGTCAGATAGAATACACTGATGATATTTTTCCCCTCAAAAGTCTCCACCCACAGCATCATGGGCGTGCCCGTCCCACTTCTCAATTCTTCCACGAAATCTTTGATTCCCGCCCGGTTCCCTGCCTCACAGTCAAAAACAAGCGTGTCGTAACGCATATGAGAGGATGACCAGATAAATTTCTCATAACGCTCCATTTCTCCATCGTTATCCAGGTCGCATTGACAGTTCCATTTGGCATCCGTTTCGGCAATATACTGCTCTGCATTTCCATTAATTGTCTGATAGCCGTCTATCTGCTCTTTTATCACAAGCGCTTCTTCCACCGCAGTGGCGGCAAGCGGACGGTAATCCGCCGACATCGCTTTATTCGTACCTTCTGCAGCGTCTCCCGGCAGATTCTCCACAATCCGCACATCATACCCTTCAGGATACCGGGTCAGGGATACCTTTTCCACGCTTCTCCCATCTTCGTAAGCAAAAAGCATCAGACCGTCATCAACTTTTTTATCGTAATCATAAGTCATCCGACACAGGTAATTTTTTCCCTGCCACGAAATGATCACAAAAGTTTCCGAAGAATAACCTGACAGCGTATCGGTCTTCACATAAGTGCCGTCAGGACGGCCTTTGAAAAAAATATAATCCACAAGCCCTGCAGAACCGCCCTTAAAAACCTGTGCAACGATGTCCGGAACACCGTCATGATCGCAATCCGCTTCCTGCATCACATAACTTCCATTATAATAAGCGATATCGAGCACTTCCAACCGGATATCCATGCTCGTATCGGCAAGAACCAACACTTCTTCTTCCGAAAGTTTCCGGCCGCTTCCCATTTCGCCTGCCTTTTCTTTCTCCGTTCCAAGCGACACGGCATCGGCAAGTTCTTTCATCAATTCCTGCGGTATATCACGCGCTTCTGTCTCCATTGTATGGTGCACGGAATACACTTCCTGCGGCACCATACCATCATAGAACTGCTCATACAAAAGGCGGCTTTTCTCCGCTTCTTCCTGCTCCCACTGCTCAGCACTGCATACAACATCGAATAGAAGCATCTCCGACGGTTCTTCAAAGGCATAGAGCCGTACGCTGTCGTCTCCGGCCTCCATTACACATTCCCGCTTCTTTACAAGGCGGCTGCCTTCCCATTGCCACAATGTCTCCGCCTCGCGGAGCCAGATTCCCTCTTCCGTCAGATAATCCGCAGTACGCTCCCAGATTGTTTCCGTTTCCGAAAAACACCAGTTACGCAGGGCATACAAACTGATATCGGTCTGTGCCGGGCAGTATGCCTTTTCTTCTTTATCCCAAAGATACTGCCCATCATACCCCACGATATCCGGGCAGCCGTCAAAATTAATATCCTCTGTCAAAAAAATAAAATCAAGACCGACATCCTGCCGCATCGTCTGACAGGGCGTATCGAAATTTCCCTCCAGATAAAAGCAGATATCGCCGTCTTTTTCTCCGGTTTCATACTCGCACAGAAACACACATCCCTCTTCCGGAACAATTCTCCGATATGCACGGTCATCCGTCTCACGGTCACAGCCGATATACGCCCCGCTGTCCCGCCAGCACAGCATCTTATCCTGCAAAAGATGCCCGAACGCATAGAGATTTCCTGTTCTGGAGCCAATCGTCGTAATTTCCTGTACCAGATAGACGTCCTTTCCCTGTACGAAAATAAAATACTGACAATAATCCTCCCGCAGCATCCGGTAGCCATATTCACCCTTTGCTTCATCTGCATAGATGCGGTATCCCGCCGTATCCGCCGGAAAAAGAGAGAACAGCGCACAAAGCAGTGCCTTCTCCTCATCGTATTCCGCAAGATAGTGCATCAGACGGATTCTGGGCGGCAAAGGTATCTGTACACGAAACTCCGCGCTGAGCACCCTGTCCGCATAAACCTCTTCCGTCCCTGTCAGGTCCAGAACCTGCCCCTCTTCCTCTTCCGATTCTGTAAAAAGGTTCCCGCATTCTTCCCGTTGTATCAGTTCCGCTTCCATGCCTTCCGGCAGTTCGATCAGCAGATTCCCATAGGAAAGACAGTCTCCTTCTATCCGCGCTTCCTGTGCATCCGGCGTCAAAACGGCAGGATTCTTTTCCAGCGTTTCTGCACCGGAAATATCTCCATCACCGGTATCAGCAATACTTCTACTGCCGCCGCTGCTATCAGCATAAACACCGCTATCATGTCCACTGCCGCCGCTATCAGCATAAACACCGCCATCATGTCCACTGCCGCCGTTGTAATTGCCGCGGCTGTCATTGTTCCTGCCGCATCCGAATAACCCGGCCAATAAACAAGTTCCCATTATAAACTTTAAAATAAACTTTAAAATAAACTTCAAAAAACGACAGCCATACCGTCTCATCATATCACGATGCTCTCATTAAGCCCTCTTTGCGATCGTCGCAATGTCAATCAGATTCAGTTCCCCCTGAGAAGCCGCATTTTCCAGGCTGGATACGAGCGCAGTCGCCGTATCCATCGCAGTAATACAGTATACACCCGTTTCAATCGCAGTCCTTCTGATCAGGAAGCCGTCCCGGCTCTTATCGCGTCCCTGTGTAGGTGTATCGATAACGAGGTCGATTTCATGTCCGAGAATCAAATCCATGACGGTTGGTGATTCCTGCTGAATCTTGTTGACTTTTCTCGCTTTCACGCCGGCATCATTGAGCGCCGCCGCCGTACTTCTTGTCGCATATATCTTATAACCGAGTTTTTCAAAGCGGCGGGCAACTTCGATTGCCTCTCCCTTATCGGCATCCTTTACGGTAATGATCATTCTCTTATACTTCGGCAGACTGACGCCCGCGCCAAGAAATGCTTTATAGAGCGCTTCGTTAAAGGTCTTGGCAATGCCCAGGCACTCGCCTGTCGATTTCATTTCCGGCCCAAGACTGATTTCCGCACCGCGGATCTTCTCGAAAGAGAATACCGGCATTTTAATTGCGAAATAATCGGCCGCCGGCTGTAAGCCCGGTTCGAACCCAAGCTCGCGTATCGTCTTCCCGATAATGACCTGTGTCGCCAGATCGACGATCGGGATTCCCGTTACTTTACTGATATAAGGCACCGTACGCGAGGAACGGGGATTTACTTCGATAACATATACCTCATCGCCTACCGCAATGAACTGAATATTAATGAGTCCGATAACGTGCAGGGCTTTGGCAAGTCTTCTGGAATACTCTGCTATCGTTTCCTTGACTTTCTCGCTGACCGTCGATGCCGGATACACGGAAATACTGTCGCCGGAGTGCACGCCGGTCCGCTCGATATGTTCCATGATGCCCGGAATCAGAATATCCGTACCGTCGCATACCGCATCGACTTCCAGCTCTTTTCCCTGTAAATATTTATCGACCAGAATCGGATGCTCCTGCTCATAGCGGTTGATGACTTCCATGAACTCCTCGATTTCCTGGTCGGAAATCGCTATCTGCATTCCCTGTCCGCCAAGTACATAGGAAGGACGCACCAGAACCGGGTATCCTAACCGGTTCGCAACTTCTTTCGCCTCTTCCGCCGTATAAACGGTACCGCCTGCTGCCCTGGGAATCTCCGTTTCTTCCAGAATCTTATCAAAAAGTTCTCTGTCTTCCGCCGCGTCCACATCTTCGGCCTTCGTTCCGAGAATCGGCACGCCCATCTTCATCAGGCTTTCCGTCAGTTTAATCGCCGTCTGGCCGCCGAACTGGACGACCGCGCCGTCAGGTTTTTCAATATTGACAACATTCTCCACATCTTCCGGCGTCAGCGGTTCAAAATAGAGTTTATCCGCGATATCGAAGTCGGTGCTGACCGTTTCCGGATTGTTGTTAATGATGATGGTCTCATAGCCTTCTTTGGCAAAAGCCCATGTCGCATGGACGGAGCAGTAGTCGAACTCAATACCCTGTCCGATACGGATGGGACCGGAACCGAGCACCAGCACTTTTTTCTTTGGATGAGACTCTTCCACTTCCGTCTCGGAACCGAATACGGAATAATAGTATGGTGTCGTTGCCGCAAATTCCGCCGCACAGGTATCTACCATCTTAAATGCCGCTATGATGCCATTCTCATAACGCATCTTCTTGATTTCATCTTCGGTTTTCCCGGTAAGCCTTGCAATAACATTGTCCGGAAATTCCATTCTTTTTGCTTCTTTTAATAACTCTACGGTCAGTGGCCCTTTCTCCAGCGCCGCTTCCATTTCGGTCAGAATCGCAATCTTATCGATGAACCAGATATCAATCATAGTGATATCATAAATCGTCTGATAATCGATACCCTTTCTGATTGCTTCCGCAATGATATAGATTCTCTGGTCATCCACAATCTTCAGACGTTCCAACAGTTCTTCTTTAGAATATCCTGAGAAGTCATAGCTGCGCAGGCAGTCCACATGCTGCTCCAGAGAACGGATTGCTTTCATGAGCGCGCCTTCAAAGTTATCACCAATGCTCATGACCTCTCCGGTCGCTTTCATCTGCGTTGTCAAAGTACGTTTTGCCGTTATGAACTTATCGAAAGGAAGCCTTGGAATCTTCACAACGCAGTAATCGATCGTCGGCTCAAAGCTCGCATAGGTCTTTTTCGTAATCGCATTCTTAATCTCGTCAAGCGTATAACCGAGCGCAATCTTCGCCGCCACCTTGGCGATCGGATACCCCGTCGCTTTGGAAGCCAGCGCAGAAGAACGGCTCACGCGGGGGTTTACTTCGATAACACAATATTCGAAACTGGTCGGATGAAGCGCGAACTGCACGTTACATCCGCCCGTAATCTCCAGTTCATTGATGATATTCAGCGCCGCGCTGCGGAGCATCTGATATTCTTTGTCGCCCAAGGTCTGCGCAGGCGCCACAACGATGCTGTCGCCCGTATGAACGCCGACCGGGTCTACATTTTCCATACTGCAGACGGTAATGCAGTTGCCCGCTCCGTCACGCATTACTTCATACTCGATTTCCTTCCAGCCGGCAATGCAGCGTTCCACAAGAACCTGTCCCACACGGGAAAGACGCAGGCCATTCGCCAGAATTTCTTCCAGTTCCACCTGGTTGTGCGCGATACCGCCGCCGGAACCGCCGAGCGTATAGGCTGGCCGCAATACGACCGGATATCCGATTTCATTCGCGAAATCTACACCGTCCTTAATATTTTCTACAACGAGTGAAGGTGCACAAGGCTCCCCGATTTTTTCCATCGTCTCTTTAAATTCCAGACGGTCTTCCGCCTTCTTGATCGTCTTGGCCGTCGTCCCGAGAAGCGTGACACCGTGAGCTGCAAGGAAACCGGATTCATCCAGTTCCATACCGAGATTTAAGCCCGCCTGTCCGCCCATATTCGGCAAAAGACTGTCCGGCTTTTCTTTGATAATGATCTGCTCCAGCACCTTTATCGTCAAAGGTTCAATGTATACTTTATCCGCAATATCGCCATCTGTCATGATTGTTGCAGGATTGGAATTGACCAGTATGACTTCCATCCCCTCTTCTTTCAGGGAACGGCAGGCCTGCGTACCCGCATAATCAAATTCAGCAGCCTGTCCAATCACAATCGGCCCAGACCCAATCACCAATACTCTTTTTACATTTGGATTTTTCGGCATCTTACACCCTCCTCATCATCGCTATGAATTTATCAAACAAGTCCTCCGAATCCTGCGGACCGGAGCAGGCTTCCGGATGGAACTGCACGGTAAAAATAGGTTTGCCCGTATAAGAAAGTCCTTCGTTCGTTCCATCGTTTACATTGACGAACATCGGCACGGCCACTTTGGCATCCAGTTTCTCCGTATCCACCACATATCCATGATTCTGAGAAGAAATGTAGACCCTTCCGGTCTCCAGGCTCTTCACCGGATGATTTCCTCCCCGGTGCCCATATTTCATTTTGAAGGTATCCGCTCCGGTTGCGAGCGCCATCAACTGATGTCCCAGACAAATTGCAAAAATCGGAATATCCGCATCATACAGCTTTTTCAGTTCCGCGATAACGCCTGTACACTCCTTAGGGTCTCCCGGGCCATTGCTCAGCATAATACCGTCCGGCTTTGCGGCGATAATCTCTTCTGCCGTTACTGCCGCCGGGTATACCGTGACATCGCAGCCTCTTGCCGCCAGCGAACGGATGATATTCTGTTTTGCCCCCAGATCGAGCAGCGCCACTTTTAATCCGACTCCGTTCACCTTGCGGACCGTGCTCGGTTTTTTCTCCCGTATGCCTTTCGCATAATCTTCCGCATTGAAGTGGGAACTGCCGGAAATAGGTCCGTTCTCCGCGATGTCCCTCGTTCCTTTTACCTCATATTTCTTTTCACAGGTTACGAGCTCTACTACTTTTCCGACTCGATATGCTTTTAATTTTGGAAGGATGTCTTCTAATTGATAAGATTCGTTGGTCGTGATCATACCATTCATCGTGCCTTTTTCACGCAGAATCTTTGTCAATGCTCTCGTGTCGATGCCTGCGATACCCGGTATGCCGTTCTTTTCCAGAAAATCCTGAATGGTCATGTCACATCTGAAGTTACTGGGGATTCTGCTCAGTTCCCTGACGATGAATCCGTCCGGCCATACTTTGTCCGATTCCATGTCTTCAAAACAGATTCCGTAATTTCCGATCAAAGGATAAGTCATACATACGGCCTGTCCTGCATAGGAAGGGTCTGTTAACACTTCCACATAACCGGCCATTGAAGTATTAAATACGATCTCGCTGATGATTTCCTTCTCCGCACCGATGTGAATGCCTTCAAATACAGTGCCGTCCTCCAAAATTAAAAATGCCCTCATTCTTATAACCATGCTCCTTTCTCAGCTTGCGCCTCGTTCCCTCTCTAGTCTCATTTTAAACCCAGATTTCTCTGCATAATCGTTTTATTATAGCACAAGCGTTTTCATTCTTCAATCATTTCTACACTAGCATTATTTTCGTATTTGATAAAACGATATTGAACCATTCCTCTTTTCCCGTATATCTTCTGCCGCTCATTCCGCCAGAATATCATAATATACCATCGTCAGAGCCGGAACGATAGGCTGTGTCCTGAGCAGATATCCCGGAAGTTTACAGCTTCCAAAAAGCTGGCCATAGACCCGAATCACATCTCCTTCCAGAATCGGTGCCGCATTCTCATCCCGGTCATCCCTTATGATATAATAACGTGTTATGCTCTGTTCATCTTCTCTTTTGCACAGATAATAGATATTTTCATCAAAAAGGCCGCCATCCACCTGTTCCATAACTGTCAACTCTTCCGTGACTGCGGCATCCAGATAAAGTTCCTGCCTGCGCAGCAGCTTTTTATAGTCCACCCGCTTACAAATATCCCGAAATTCTTCTTCCGTATACATGCTTATATCAGTTATTTTCACCATGCCATCCGGCAAATCAGTGCCGGTCTCCGGCTCCGTATCCGATTCATCACCCGTCTCAGCATCAGCCATCATGCCAGCGCGGTCTTCCGTTTCTGCCGCGTCTTCGCTTTCCACACCCCGCTCCGTCGTCGTTTCAGCATCCTCCCCGGATTCATCCGCTTTTTCATCTTCGGAGCCGTTCTTAAGTTCACCGTTCTTTTCAGGTTCAGATTCGTTCTTCAGTTCACCTTCTTCTTCGGACTCAGTTGCTTTCTCAGATTCACTGTCTTCTTCGGATTCGGACGCTTTCTCAGATTCATCTTCCATCTCAATGCCGGCTGCCAGTCCATTACTCTTCTCAAGTTCAAAATCCGCCGGTGCTTCGGACTCCGTCGCTATTTCCGGTAAATTCTCAATCTGCAAAGCCGCTTCCATTCCAGCGCCGTCAATCCCGGCCGTATTATCTTCTACTGCTTCATTCATGGCTGCAGCCCCATTTTCTGTCATCTGCCCTTCTTCCGGCACTCCGTCAGCCGCCGCATCCTGTACTGCCTCTTCAGACTGCACGACTTCCACATTACCGATTACCGATTTTGTCACGGAATAAACGGCAGCATAATAACAGGCGCCGGCCGCACATGCCGCCAGCAAACATATACACACAAAAAAACCCAGCCAGTTCTTCTTTGAACGTTTCCTGCAGTTCGGGCATATTCTTGCCGTTTTCGGTATCATCGTCTGACAATGCCTGCACGCTTTTAATTCTGCATCCTCTGAAAATGAATACTCTTTCTTTTCTGTTGAATCCGTTTCTTCTTTTTTCTGTTCGTTCTTTTTTATGAATCCCATATTTCCTCTCATTCCACCGCAATAACGGCACCGTAAATACTACAACTGACATATAACACAATAAACTCTCCAAAAGCCCTGCGCTTCCGGAGAGTTTCTTTTTAGATTTCCAAAACACTGCCATATACCTGCAAAAATCACAAAGCATTCTTGTAACGCCGGGCGTTTTATATCTGCGTGACGCTGATTTATCTGTGTGACACTGATTTATCTGCGAGACGCTGATTTGCCTGCGTCTATTATACAACATAACCCCCTTGCTTTACCAGAATTTTTTCAAATTTAGCCGTGCCCTGTAATTTCTGTCATTTCTTCACATTATGTTGTCCTTCATGAGTTCACAATTACATTTATACCTTAAAAATATCGATATCCGACTCAATCGCGTTGGCCAACTCCGCAAGTTCTTTTGCGACATCCGCTACATCCTTTATCATTCCATTTACCATTTCCGTCGAAGCAAGAGCTTCCTGTGTGCCGGCCGCATTTTCCTCCGCTATCGCCGTCAGGCCCTGTACAATATCTATCACACCGATTCGTTCCTTATCCATATGGGAAATCATACTGTCAATGTCCATAATTTCTCTCTGCGTCACTTCAACACTATGGCCGACTTCTCCAAAACGGTCTTTTGTGCCCGACAAATGCTCACTCTGCATCTTCATAATGTTTTTAACTTCATCCATAACTTGTACGGCACGGGAAGACTCTTCTAAAAGAGCCTCTATGATCTTATCAATATATTTTGCGGAATCATTGGACTGCTCTGCCAGTTTCTTGATCTGTCCCGCCACGACTGCAAACCCACTCCCCTGATCACCTGCACGAGCGGCTTCGATAGATGCGTTCAGCGAAAGTAAATTCGTTTCTTCCGCTATGGATGTAATCAGTTGTGCCGCATCCCTGATCTTCTGAACGGACTCGTTTGTATTCAGCGTCTGCTTATTAATCTCTTCTACTGCATTTTTAGCCTGTTCATTAATCCCAACAAGTAACTGAAGCGTTTCAAGCGCCTCTTCGCTGGAATTGCTGATCTGCTCCGCAACGTCGGAAAGCCTTGATGACTTTTCCTTTGTTTTCGCAATTTGATTTCCAATCTGTATGACACATTCCGAAGCATTTTCTGTCTCCGCCGCCTGATTTCCGGCGCCTTCAGCAATTTCCTGAATTGCTGTTTCAACACTTCGAATGGTGCCGGACGCGGATGATGAAGTTCCGCTCATCTCTCCTGCCATCTCCAGCAATTCGCCGCACTTTTTCTTCAACCCCTCAACAACCTGGTACATGGCATCTACCAGCACTTTCATTGCATCCGCTATCATTCCCACTTCATCTTTTCTGCCGCAGTAACGTTCCAACTTCTGTCTTTCCGTAAAATCCAATGTTCCGATATTCTGAATAATATCCGCTTCACGGCTTATATCACGGGCAAGCACCGCTACACAACCCCAGACTGCCAGAGAAATGATAACAAGGACTGCCAAGCAAAGAACTGCAAGCATACCGGTAAGCGCACGCACTTCGGAAAACGCGATATCCCAATCAGTCAGAGCGACCAGTACCCAATCTCTTTCTTCCAGATAATAAATTGCAGATATGATTCTCTTTCCTGTTACACCATCCGTATATTCAAATGCTTTTGCCTGATTGCCGACATTCTTTGCCTGTTCAACAATATTCAGGACATCCGTGTTCTCAATCACAGTTCCGATCATTTCATCTTCTGGACAGAAAATATAACTTCCCGATGCAGCGTCCAGCAGCAGGTAATCACATCCTTCTTCCTTATCGGATAAGCCATTCAGCGTATCGCGCAGATTCTCCGCATAGATTGCCGCTCCTACATATCCCAGCGGTTCTCCTCCTGCGTCGTTCACGGGATAATACATGGAAATGACCTGTGCACCGGTAGATTTGGAAGCCATAATCCCGGTATTATACATCCCCTGCGCTATCGCATTTTGAAGCTGTTTTAAAGCATCCCCCTCCCGAAGCGTTACACCAATCACCCCCTGTACTCGGGATGCGATCACTGTGGAATTATAATCTGCCGCATAGATATTTTCCAGATTATCGCCCGTAACAGCATAAGCATCCGTATATTCTTGAAGTTCTGCCGCCAGAGCTCCATCCTCTGTTTTCTGAAGTGCTTTCGCGAGCACCGGGGCCTGTGCATATCCCACCAGATACGTTTCTGCCTTGTCCACATAATTTCTTACAATTTCAGCCTGCATTTCCACCGACGCTCTAAGCTGTTTCACAATAGATTCTTCCATTGTCTTTGTCATCTGTTGATTGGCAGTAAACCATAATCCTACCAACCCCAAAATAAGTACCGCGATTGAAATCATACTGATTTTTGCAGCCATCCTTATATTCTTCATGACTTTATCCCACCTTCCCTTTTTATTTATTATTGTAAAATTTTATAAATCGTTTTACCTGTCATATATTGCTAATTTTTCCGCTTTTTTCGCTTTTTTTATACGATGGACATATATCCTTATAAAAAGGCAGTCTTTAATTGGCATCATTAAAAAAACACATCAAAAAATCCGAAAAAAATTCACAAGCAAAAGAATTCTTTCCGGATTTTCTGCACATAGAGCGAAGATATCGCTCTATCATCTAATTTGATGCTTTTGTTACAGCTTCATCAAGCCGAAACCGATTATCGTTTCTTATATTTTTCTACAATTTCCCGCATCGCATCCCATTTCGCCTCCATATCCGCAACCAGTTTAAACTGCGTTCTGGCCCGGTCCAGGTTATGGCCATCACGGTGAATCTTGAAGTAAATATCCCCTTCCAGATAATCCGCCAGAAACCGGATGCCGCATTCATAAGTCATCAGTTTTGCCCCCATAGGAAGCATTTCGATTTCTTGATCGGTCAGCCTTCCGCCACAGCCTTCCAAATATCCTTTTGTAAAAACTTCATATAAGGACAGATCAAGTTCCACTTTGCCCAAGTCTTTTTCGTCCTCTTCTCCGGTGCTGGCGCCAAATCGGATGGAATCCCCGAAATCATAGTGGGACAGGCCGGGCATAACCGTATCCAGGTCGATAATACAGAGCGCTTTTCTGCTCTTCTCATCGAACAGGATATTGTTCAGCTTCGTATCGTTATGTGTCACTCTAAGAGGCAGCTGCCCGTCAGCAAGAAGCGTTGTCAGTACGGAAGTATCCTTTTCTCTTGCCGACGCAAAAGCAATCTCCTCTTTTGCAGATGCGGCTCTGCCCAGTTTATCCGCATTTACCGCCCTCTGGAAATCAAGAAAGCGGGACGGTGTATTGTGAAAATTCGGAATGGTCTCATGCAGCTTTTCCGCCGGATAATCCGCAAGCATCCGCTGAAAGTTACCGAAAGCCACCGCACTGTCATAAAAGTCTTTTGCACTTTCCACCTTTTCCAAACAGATCGTCCGTTCTATGAACAGGAACATTCTCCAGTAATTTCCGCCGCTGTCCCGATAATAATTCTCACCGTTTCTTGTCTTTACGACATTCAGCGTTTCCCTTTCCGGTTCCCCGTCCTGTGAAATAATCATTTCACGCAAATACTCCGTAACATTTACGATGTTTTCCATGAGCTGTTGTGGATTCCTGAAAATTTCGTGATTCATTCTCTGTAAGATATACTGCTTTTTCATCCCGTCCGGCATTTCATAAACAAGCAGAAACGTGTCGTTGATATGCCCGTTTCCATAAGGACGACGTTCCACCAGACTGCCCTCTATGGCAAACTGCTCGACAGCTTCCTCTATTTTGGCACAAGCTGTTTTTTCCATATTCATAATTCTCCTTAACTTCTATAATCCTGCCCTGTTCAATCCCAGATACCACAATGAGCAGATTTCTCAATCCGCGGTATCGAAATCTACCCAGGCCATCTCCATCGGGGCCATATGGAGTTTCTGTACCAGTTCTCCCTGGACAAAAAGCTCCGTATCCCTTGGTTCTTTGGAATTGTTGATCACTGCAATCTTCCCTGTTTTTTCAAACACCGCAAGCTCCGTATCCACATTGGTCACATAGAACTTCTTCATCTCATCTTCCCGATGTGCGGCATAATAGATGGCGCGCAGAAGAATACGGCAGTTCTGTGGGGAATAAGGCAGTCCTGTAAAATAGACACTCCGTCCCTTTCCATAGGTATTGACGACCAGACGGCTGTATTTTCCGTCCATATTCAGAATCTGATAATTCTCTCCCTGCGCATAAATACGGCTTTTGCCTTCTCCGAAATCAATCTCGCCCTCGATATCCTCCAAAATGAAATGTCTGCTGTCCATTTCGTTGTACTTATCCGTACACATGGAAAATCCGAGTTCCCTGTCTACACCGAGCACATCGCTGAGTTGGAAATAACGCCCTTCGTACTGATATGCGCTGGGTTCTCCTACGCCGATAAAACCGCCGCCCTCATCCACGAACCTGCGGAGCGCGCACACTACGCTCTCATCCTTCCAATTCTCTGCACCGCTCCATGCGGTATAAGCATCACCGGCATTGATAATGACTTTGATTGCCGGGTCGATTCCGCTCCGCACTTCATCAAATGTAATAAACTCCACGTCAATCGGCATGCCGCTCAGACATTCGATAACGCCTACATAAGAATAGATTTCTCGATACCAGAGCGCATGATGCACCTGATTAGCCATCCACCTTCTCAGATTGCCCCAGCAATTCAAAATGCCGACTTTAAAAGGCGCCGTATAAGCTTTGGTTCCCTGCATATTTTCATGAATCTGGCGGAATTCATCCACTACTTTGCGAATCTGCTCGATAAAACCGGGCCATTCACTGGCCAGCTTCAAATAACCGCCATATCCGATTCTGTCTAACGGAGAACGAAGAATTGCCCGCCTTGCCTTCATCCAGTTATCCTGCGCCTCGCCGATCGGGTCGCCGCCCTCATGGAATACATCCGGGAAGAAATAAGGCAGCAGACGTCCCTCCGTATAGTTCACGCCCTGAATATCCGAAATCATGCGGAGCGTAACGCCGTCCCCCACAGAACCGACTACCGCATCCAGTCCAATCTCTTTAAAATATTTTCCGAAAGGCTCCGTTCCAATCCAGTGATCTCCGAGGAACATCATCGCCTCTTTGCCGTAGCTGTGTACGATATCGACCAGTTCTTTGGCCAGTTTACAGACTTCTATCTGCTGAAATTCCATAAAATCCCGAAACTCCTTCGACGGCACTCTGAAAATGGAATTGTGATATCCTTCATCCACGATAAATTCCGGACGAAACTTATAGCCCGCCCATTTTTCGAACTGTTCCAGAATATAAGGACTGACGCTCGCACTGTAACCGAACCACTCTACATACTTTTCTCTTTTTTTATCATCGAAGGTAAGCGTAAACTGATGGAAAAAGGTCGTAAAACGCACAACATCCACATGCGGATTCTCCTCACACCATCTTTTCAGTTTTTCCTTCACATAAGCCTGCGTTTTTGGCTGTCTCACATCATAAGTGAGCTGATGGGGAGCGTTCTGCCAGTCGTTCGTAATAAAATTATACATATGTACCGGGTCCCAGATCAGGAAAGCCAGAAAGCTGACGGTATACTGGTGATAGGGAACCGATTCAATGACCACCTCGCCGGATGCTTCCTCATACTCCCATTGTGCGGCAGGTACAACCTGTCCTGTTGTCCTGTCAACTACTTCCCACCACCGTTTGGGAGAATCTATCGTATTTACTTTGAGCTGTTCCGTATGAAAACCCTTCATCAATTCTACGCGGACTGTATTTCCTTTCGCCGTCACACGGTCGCTGATCAGATATTCCTGCTGTATCTCTTCCGGATTTTTCATCGCCCAGTCATTGTCTTTTCTGGTCGTATAATAAGTCGCGTATATTTTAGCGTTCTGACCAAGCAGTTCTTCCGGCATCGTCGTCCCGTCACAATCCCGCAGAGCATCCGCCCCGAGCAATTCCTTTAAACGGATTGTTTCTTCCACCATGTCAACATCTGTCGGCAGTGTCAGCCTGCCAATGTTTTCAATCTCCATTATCCTGTCACCTCCATGCCGTATGTTATTGGAATTTTTTGTTATACAGATAAAGAAGGATCAGTATTCCCGCAAGACCTGTGATCATCGTCAAAAGGCCGGCAGGGCCGATGTTACGCTGTCCTGTCACAATGAGCGCCATACTTCCTGTGAACACAAGCAAACAAATCAATCTGACTATCCATTTCATAGCGTTTCCTCCTTTTTTAACCTTTTAATCCGCCAAGGCTCATGCCCTGTGTCAGTTTCTTCTGCACCATGATATACAAGATCAGGGTAGGAAGCATAACGATCACGAGTCCCGCATAAAGCTGCCCATAGTTCGCGGCCGCTTTCTGCGCCTGCATAAGCTGCATCAGCCCTACCGGGAGTGTCTTCGCATCCTTCGTAAGCAATGTCATGGATATGATATATTCGTTCCAGAAGGATAAAAAGTTGAACAAAATGACTGTAATGATACTTGGCAGAGCCATCGGCATCATGATCTTCACCATCGTTCTGAAATAACCGCTGCCATCCACATAAGCCGCTTCTTCATAATCCCTCGGTATCGTCACGAAAAATCCCGACAGCAGATAAATCGTAAAAGGCAGCGCCGTAGACGCATAAACCAATGCCACAATGAACAGATTATTCAGAAAAAAGCCATCCCCGCCAAGTCCTCTCAAAAATTTATCGGCATCAACGAACATCAGGAAAATAGGCACAACAATGTAATTTACATTGATGAACAGACCGCCCATAAAAAGAATGTTGATCAGCTTACTTCCCCGGAAGCGGTAGCGCGCAAGCACATAGGCCGCCGGCAGCGCCACGACCAGCAGGATAACGAGCGCAAGCGCCGTTACCAGGATGGAGTTCATAAAATACTCGCCCATTCTGGCCTTTTCAAAAGCATCAATAAAGTTCTGAAAATAAATTCCTTTCGGCATCGTCCAGGGATTCCCATAAAATTCAGAATTTTCCTTAATAGATGCCAGAAATACCCAGCCGACCGGTATAACGATGCTGACCGCCAGCGTGATCAGGGCAACATAGATAAAAAGCTTATATAATGTGTCAAAACTCATTTCTTTTCTTTTTTTCATGCGCTCACCTCCTTAAAATTCAAGCCGCTCTCTTTTCGTCGCCAGATTGACTATCGCCGACAGACCAAAGGAGAATAAAAAGACAACAACGCCGATTGCCATGCCGTATCCATAAGAAGAATTGGTATAGGCCTGCTTATACATATAGCTCAGAAATACTTCCGTTGCGCCATCCGGCCCGCCGCTCGTGAGCGCCTTTACGAATAAAAAGCTCAAGTTGATGGAACTGATCACGAAAAACGTCAGCGTGGTCCTCACATTGGTCCAGATCAGAGGAAGGGTAATGGAAAAGAACTGTTGTATCCTTCCGGCCCCCTCCAGATTCGCCGACTCATAAAGGCTTTCCGGAACACTGGCCATACTCGCCATATACATGACCATATAATAGCCGATTGCCTGCCATATCATCGCGATCACCAGGCTGTAAATGACCAGCTTCTGGTCGCCGAGCCAGAGAATAGGCGTCTCGTCTTTTCCCCTGAAAATACCGATGATACTGTTCAGCAGACCGTTATTCGGGTCATAAATTGCAGAAAAGATTGCCGAAATGACCACTACTGACAAGATATTCGGTATATAAAATATAATTCTGTAAAAATTCTGCCCTTTGATCTTCTCTCTGGAAAGGATTGCCGCAAAGATCAAAGAAAGTGCCATCGTCACGACCGTTACGCAGACGATCAGAAGAATGGTATTCTGAAAGGAACGGAAAAAGTTCATGTCCTCCATCAATATTTTAAAATTATTGAATCCCACAAATTCCTTTGTGTTGGAATACCCGCCCCATTTATAAAGTGACATCTTAAAGACATTAAAAGTGGGAATCAGCATAAACACGGTAAATAGAATGACTGCCGGTGCTACGCATACCCAGATAAAAACACTTCTTGCCCTGCCCTTTTTCATGCCCATACCTCCGTTTCCTGTTAAAAAAAGTGCTCCAAAGGCGGAAACCCTCGGAGCACCCCTCAAATTCCTATTCCATTGCCGCTCTTAACTTGTCGCTCGCTTCTTCTACTGCCGCCTGCCACTCAGCAACGGTCTTGTCGCCGCTTACGATACTGTTCACAGTACCGCACAGTGTATCCAGCATATTCACGCCTTCTACCGGAGCGGTTGCTGCGAATCCGCCCATAACTGCGGTCGCACCGTTATCATAAATACTATAGAACAGTTTATTGTCGCCTTCCAGATAATCGCTGACACCGGCGATCGGCTGGATTGCTGCGGATTTTGCAAAAATCTGCGCTGCTTCATCAGAATACATATAAGCTACAAATTCCTTCGCCATATCCTGATTCTGTGCCGCTGCGGGAATCCACATCTGCTCGAACCAACAGAAAGAACATCCTGCGCCGCCTTCATTCACTGCGGGAATCGCCATAAAGCCCCACTCAAATCCATCCTCTCTCGGCGCATCTGCCATTTCACCGGGCAGCCATGTACCGTTCGGACAGAAGATTGCCTTATTGTCAAGGATCAACTGCTGATTCTTGGTAAAGTTATCGTTATTTGCATTCGCAACAGTTGTTGCTTCCGTATATTCACCCAGTTTTGCAATGAGTTCGAATACTTTTGTCGCATTTTCGCTTTCCCAGATACCATCTTCATAAGTCATACATTTATTGAAGAAATCGGAGCCGCCCGCTGAGGACAGTGTCGCATAAGTGAACGCATCAAAATATCCTGTTGTCGGATATGTAAACAATGCGATTCCTTCTGCCGCTGCCGTATCGCCTAATGCCCACATTTCTTCCCATGTTGTCGGAACTTCCCATCCTTTTTCCTTGAACAGGCCCGCATTATAGAACAATCCACAGGGGCTGTAGAACATCGGTGCATAATATGTTACGCCGTCACCATAAGGATTGGTCGCAAGTGTATCGAGGAAACCGGGAACGATCTTATCCTTTACCTTAACATCCTCGCCGGGAACCGTCATTTCCAGAACATCCGTCAAAGGAAGCAGTGCGTTCTCTTTCGTCAATGTCTCTGTCAGGGCCGCTTCCCGTCCGGTCGCCAGATGTACGACATCCGGATAGTCGCCCGCTTTCATACTGGGGCTGATAACGTCCTCAAGTTTTTTATCAACGGTAAGTTCTACCGTGACGCCAGGGTGGGAAGCTTCAAAAGCCGCAGCCACTTCGGACCACATATCCGCACCATAACCACCCTCGAAAGCCGCAACCTTCAATACCTGCTCTTCTACCGCCGGCGTTTCAGCGTCCGCCTTCGTCTCTTCCTGCTTCGGCGCTTCCTGCTCGGTCTGACCCGCTGTATTGTCAGCCGCAGGCGTCGGTGTCTGTTCCGTATTGCCGGTAGAACCGCCGCATCCTGCCAGTAAAGCTGCCGTCATAGTCAATGCCGTGATCGATGAAACAACTTTTTTCAATTTCATAATAATTTTCCTCCTTAAAAAAAGAATCGTGAACATTTACTGCATCGAGTCAACTCTTTCATGTACCCTAAGTATAGTGGAACAATATTTTATTATCAATCTGATTGTTGCTCGCTATTTTATATATATTGCTTTTTATCATATTTTTTATAAATTTCTAAAGCACTTTTCCCAAATTGTACAAATTATATATTCACTTTTCTCATTTTTTCGGTTTTTTATTCAAAATGTCAAAATAAAATTCTTAATAATGGTCATACCATTACGTTTTAACATTTATCCATTTTTAGTCCTCATCTCACGTTTTTCCATTTTTTAGATATTTTAATAAAAATAGTGCATAGACAAAATATATAAAATCTGTTATATTCAGGTTATCATAAAACAGCAGAAGGGCAGAATACCAATGGGAAATACAAGACACAGTATCGAAGGCGGACAACCATCCTCTTTTGAACATTCCAAACTTTTATATGTATCGACTTCCAAATACGAAGGAGACTGGCAGAGTATTCTGCACTCTCATCCTTTCAGCGAACTGTTCTATGTGGTGAACGGCAACGGCTCCTTCATTGCGGAAGGTTCGGAATTTCCGGTGAGCAGAAATGATATGGTCATCATCAATCCTCATGTGGAGCATACCGAAAAATCTTTGCATACCACCCCTCTTGAATATATTGTCCTCGGCATAGACGGGCTCTCCTTTTCCTCTACGGACATCGCTTCCGTACAGGACGGCCTCTCCATGCAGACAGCCTCCGGCGCCGTATATAAATACAATATGACAAATTCCAATGTTTATGCTTATTTGAATATTATGCTGGAGGAAATCTCCCACAAAGAAGACAACTATGAGTCTGTCTGTCAGAATCTTCTGGAAGTGCTTTTGATCTGCATGCTGCGGAACAACCACCTGTCGATCGTGCAGAGCAGCAACACGATCCTAAATAGAGAATGCACCCAGATCAAGAACTATCTGGATGCAAACTATTCTGAAAATATTACACTGGATACACTGGCATCGATCACCCATATGAACAAGTATTATATGGCTCATGCCTTTACAAAATATATCGGTGTTTCACCGATCAACTATCTCCTGCAAAAAAGGATTCAGGAAGGAAAATCCCTGTTGGAATCCACATCCTACTCAATCGCGCAGATTTCAACGATACTGGGCTTTTCTTCCCAGTCCTATTTTTCGCAGACTTTTAAAAAAGCCACCGGAAAGACACCGATTCAGCATCGGAACGAATTTCGGAAAGAAAATGTCTAGATGAATGCAAATTTTCAGGGGGATTTTATTAGACCAAGGCCTATTACACTGTCTGTTTTCCAAACATTTCAATGTATTCCTGTGCTTTTTGCAAAGATATATTCAGTTTATTTTGCAGTCTTTCTAAGATATCGTTATCAGAAAGACCAAACTCATACCCTGTTTCAATTATTCCTTTTGCTTCACCTTTTACTTCACCTTTTGCTTCTCCTTTTGCTTCTCCTTGTCTTTCAATCTCCTGAACTAATGTACACATCTTCCCATCTCCTTTTTCAAAAGCATTATAGTCTATCTTACTGTTCGTTGCTCCCGCTACTGTCATTATGACAGATTTAGATGTCTTATGCTCTTCACAGTATTGTATGGCCTTTTCCTTCGCTTCATTCGTAGGGATGCTTTTATCTAAAAATATCTGAAGCAGATTGAATAAATCTCTGTTCTCCATATTGTGAAGATTCAGATTGTTCTGCCTTGCCTCGATCAGCAGCATCTTATAATCATTAACATACTGTTTCATTTCTTCTGGAATGTCCAGCATCTCATGAAGGGAAACAGCCCCATCCCATGCTTTTTCACCATAGTAAACAACTACTGTAATGACCGGAACAAATCTGTCTGTCCTCTTCATTCGAGATAGGTATTCATCCTCCTCCAGACCATCGGCTGACTTATACTTTTTTGCGTTACTGTCATACAACTTTTTATAGATACCATAATCATAACCCATTACCCGCATGGGCATTGCATAATGAACATGTTCCTGCCCTTCCATTCCAAGCATTACGAATTGCACTCCATAAGCAGAAGATTGCTTCTGTATCTTTATAGTATCCCTTGATGCTTTTATGGATTCGGCATATTCCCGATGTTCCAACACAGTAGATTCTTCGGTATCCACATCCTCCAGTTCGTCAGACCTGATGACCTGTCTTCCCTCAAAAAGCACTGCGTTGAAAAAATCAGCAAACTGCTCGTTGTTGTTCCAGTAATTCTTTAAGATAGTATCCGGTCTTAAATCCTGTTGTTTCTTTGCCATGCTTTATCCCTTTCTTCTGTACACCTTTAGTATACTATTAAGCCATGATTCTTTCAAGCTGACAAAGTTTTAAAGAAACTTTTTTCTAAATGGATGCAAAAAACAGGAAACCGTTTCTTGATTCCTGTCTTAGTGTGCCGTCCTATGCAGCAGCGGTTATTCAGTTATCAGTTTGCTATAAGTTCTGCAAACCGGAATTCATCGCTCTGTCTGCTCGGTCATAATTCCCCAACGAATTCCAAATTTATCAACAAAAACAACCCGGCAAGAACTGTATGGCGTTGCTTCCAGTTGATATATTGTCTTACTTCCCTCTTTCATGATTTCATATGCTCTTTGCACTTCTTCTTTTGTATCATACATAATAGTGAGAAAATTGGAATAGCACGTTTGAAATGCAATATCCACATGGTCACTCATTATAATTCTTTGATTTTCCAATACAAGTTCCGAATGGTATATATAATCTTTTTGATTTTCCTTAAGCAATGGTATATATGCAGGGTCATTCGCCTCTCCATATGTAATCATACAACTAATCTTTCCATTAAATGCCTTTTCATACATTTGAATTGCTTCCCGACAATTCCCTCCAAAATT
>CAMWXB010000067.1 GCA_947178125.1 uncultured Lachnospiraceae bacterium
ATATTTTAATTATTTATACTCCCCTTAATAGCCCATTATTTCGGTAATGGGCTATTTTGTATTCCTTATTCTGAATTTCTTATTTTGAATTTCCCTGAAAGACTTTAACGATCAGCAGCACGACGAGTCCCACAATAATGACCGGGGCAAAGACGGAAAACAAAGTGGTCGCAAGTCCGATTACGACAACGACAAGGACCGTTATAATGACCATCACCAGCCAGCCCGGCAGCATAATGTTCCGCCCATAGCCCCGGCCAAACTTTTTATCCTCCGTTATCACGTCTTCCGTGACCTCTTCATCGTATTCCTGGTTAGAACCAAAGCTTGCTCCGGCATGCTTATTCGCCTCGATAATGCTCTTCGCAAGCAGTCTGGGATCCCCAAGCTGTGAAAGCACCTCCCCTTCCGTATTTCCCTTCTGCATTTCCGATTCAATGTATTCCTGATAATACCGTACATTCTCCGCCACCTGTACGCTGTCCAGACCACCTGCCAGTGTACGCTGTAATTTTTCAATAAATTCTCGTTTATCCATTTTTACACCCATCTGTCTGCTTCAGCAGACACTCAAATCAATCGTTGAAAGCCCTTTTCTTTCAACTTTATCTCCGTATCATTCCTATGACAGACCATATGAAGAATGGCTCGACAGAGACATTCTTCAGGACATGATTTAGATTTTCTTAGGTATTGTTTTTTAATGCCTTAGAAAATCTTCATATCCTGTCCATTCCGGAATCCTCCGCAAGTTTCTTTTCATAACGCGAGGGTTCTTTTTTCATATCAGCCATCGTCCGAAAAGCCTGCAGGACCATTTCTTCCTTATTGCAGCTCGCCGTATTTTTACCGGTATCCCGAAACAGATTATCCTGTCCCATCTGCCATACATAAATATCCGTTAAGGAATATCCGGCAGTCTTCATATGATCCGCAAAACAATGGTGCTCCAAATAGTACAGGAACTCTCTATATAACTCATGATCTGTCAGGATAGCAAGCCACAGTTCATTACACCATTCCTCATTCCTGCCCGCATATTCGCACAGCATCGAAAGCCCCTGATACGCTTTGACTTTCTCTGTGCCTAAAATAATCTGAGACATTTATATGACCATACCTTTCTTTTCTTAACAGTTTAGCACAATATTTCCCAATTTACTATCTTGTCATTCTTAAAAAAATATTAAGACGTGGAATCCGTAGAAAAATTCATATTTACACCTATCTGTCTGCTTCAGCAGACACTCAAATTCAATAGTTGAAAGCTCTTTTCTTTCAACTTTCTATACCGGATTTCTGAACTGCCCGGATAAAACAGCATCTTTCCAAAAAAGGGCACATCGCCAATGCGATGAGCCCTTTTCATACCCTTATTACAAATAACAATTGTTACTTTATCTTTCAATCATTCCTTTACACCGCCGAGTGCAACGCCCGCAATAATGTGTTTGGAGAGGATGAAGTATACAACGAAAATCGGTAAAATCGTGATGACCAGACCGACATAGATAATACCGTGGTCGGAACGGAATCTCTCACCTCTCATCAGCTGTACGAACATGGGCAGTGTATATTTTCTCTGGGAAGTAAGCAGCATGGAAGGTGTATAAAAGTTATTCCATGATGCGATAAAAGCGAAAATACACTGTGTTGCAACGGCCGGACGCATCAACGGCATCGCGATCGTATTAAAAGTGTTAAACTCTCTGGAACCGTCTATTCTCGCTGCATCCACGATTTCCAGCGGCAGTGCGCTCTGCATATACTGTCTCATAAAGAACACCGTAGAAGGTGCCGCAATCGCAGGAATGATCAGCGGTATATAGTTATTTCCAAGGCCCAGTCCGAATACAAAACGGAAGAAACCGATTGAAGATACCTGTACGGGAATCATCATGATCGCCATGATGAACGCCCATGCGAACTGACATCCTTTGAACTTATATACAGTAACGCCATATGCTGTCATCGTTGAGAAATATACCGTCAAAATCGTAGAGCCAAATGCAATGATACAGCTGTTGATCATATATTTCCACAGAGGCACATTTGCATTACACTGATATAACAGTTTTTCCCAGTTCTCCAGAAAATAATGGGACGGAACGAGGGAAAAGCTTGACTGAATATCCACGCTGGTCCTTGTTGCATTCACGATCATAATCCAGAAAGGAATCAAACTCAGGAAACAGAGGAAAATACAAATAGCATTTCGAAATATCTGGGCACCGAGGATTCTTGCGTGTAAACCGCCTTTCTTATCTGCCATATTAGTTTGCCCCCTTTCTTGCTTTCTGTGCTGCTTTAATCGTTTTCTTTTCTTTAATCGCGTCTTTATCCCTCATAATATAGAAGAGAATCAAGCTGAAGAACAACGTTACAATGAATAATACAAGGGATGCTGCCGCTGCCTTACCCATCTGTCTTGAACCGGTAAATGCAAGTTCACGGATATACATCGTAATCGTTCTCGTCGTGTAGTCCGGATCTCCGTAACCGCTTGTTGTCAACAGTTTCGGAATATCATACATCTGCAGACCGCCGATTGCGGAGTTTACAAGGGTGAACAACATGATCGGCCGCAGAAGCGGTAATGTTACGCTCTTAAAAATCTGCCAGCTGGACGCACCGTCTACTCTGGCCGCTTCGAACAGAGACGGGCTGATACCGAGCACACCTGCTGTCAGTACGATCATCGTGTTTCCATACCACATCCAGAAGTTAATAAAGGAAATAATCCCTCTCGTTGACCATTTTGTATCCAAAAACCGGAATGGTCCCGACCAGATTCCGCTATTGACAAAGAACTGGTTGATCGGGCCGTTCGGGAAATCGAACAGTTTATAGAACAAAACGGAAATCGTAGCCGCCGTAATGATATTCGGCATAAATGTCAGGATTTTGTATGCGCCCTGCGCTTTCATCTTGACTCTGGTATCCGTGAACCAGACAGCCAGAAGCAGCGCCAGGAGAATCTGCGGCATAAAGTTCATCAGCCACATGATAATGGTGTTTCCCAATGCGCGGAATGTATAGGTATCGAACAGACTACCGTCATTTCCGACAAAAATCGTTTTGAAATTAGCCAGACCGTTAAACGTTGGTCCTACTTCCACGTTAAACATCGTGTCAGTATAATTTTCACAAAATGCAAGACCCATCGTATAAATCAGGGGCCATAACTGGAATATCGCGAAAACAATAAAAAACGGAGCAATAAAGAAATATCCGTAACGGCTGTATTCCACTGTTTTGCGCTTGTTACTGCTGCTCTTTGCCATATCTCCACATCCTTCTCATATTTTTCACTTGCTCTGCCTGAACCGCGTCACAGGCATTTGACAATTTTCCGGACCCGGAACTCTCTCAAATATCTGTGCCGCGCCCCTCACACAATATACAATTTTCTTTCTTTTTATAGAAGGTACGGCTGCGCCGTACCTTCTCTTTGTCATCTTCTATTCCCTTACAGAATGCCTGCTTTGCAGGTATTCTGCCGGGCGAAAAAGATTTGCTATGCAAATCGTAGAACTTCTTGGCGTCCCGTCCAATGGCGGGACGTCTTTAGAAGTTCTTTTCACCCTATTCGACTGTCAATGCCGGATAAGCTTCTGCTACTGCTGCCTTGAAGTCTGCGATAGCTGTTTCTTTATCCTTATCGCCTCTTGCATATGCTGTTACCTGTGTATCCAGTAACTCATTAACCTTCTGGTCATATGCACACATCCAGGATACATCTACATCCTCAGCCAGAGGAGAGAATACTGCGATAAAGTCCTGTCCGCCTAAGAAGTCATATGCACCCTTACCAGCGTCTGACAGATTCTTCATAGCTGCTTTGTTGTTTACATAATCCAGAGTTTCCTCGGAAAGTGTCTGAATTGTCTCTGTATCACAGCAAAGAGATTTCATGATCTGTCCAGCGAGAGCTGTATCAGAGCAGTTTGCTGTTGCACCGAGCCATGTGCCCCCCCAGTAGAAAGGTGCAGGACCCTGGCACATATTCCACAGACCGTATGTACCGGAACCAACTGCATCGCCGCCGCAGTTCGCTTTAATTGTCCAGTGAAGGAACCATGTACATCCGAAATAACCAAATACTGCATCGGTAGAAGGACCAGCGTTCCATTCGTCAGACCACTGTGTTGTCTTCTGTGTTAAATCTTCGGACTCGAGTACCTGAACAACATCCATGTATTCTTCCATTGCAGCATCCATATGGAATACGCTGTCAGATGTTACCCAAGGCTCTGTCTTGTTGGACATAAATGTGTTTACAACGTCACCGTTAGAAGAAAGGATTCTTGTTGCATCGCCTGATTTTTCCTTAATCTCTCTTGCTGTATCAAGGAAAGCATCCCAGGAATTGATCTTTGCCTGCATTTCGTCCGGGCTTGTTACGCCAAGAATGCTTTCAGCAAGATCAGTTCTGTAAATGAAGGAACCAGGGCATGCCTGCCAGGAAAGTCCTTTTAAGGAACCGTCTCTCTGGTCAGTAGCGATTGTGATCGTGTAAGGATACATCTCTGCCAGATCAGCATCTGTAATACCGCAGTCTGTTACAGGAATCGTGTAATCGCTGTTCGTGTACTTCATGATATAACCTGCCTCAAATGCGATCATATCCGGGTAGTCTTCTGCATCAGGAGTCTGTAATAACTGGTCGATTTTCTCCTGGTAGATTGCAGAGTCACCAACGTTTACATACTCAACTCTGTCTTTGATTTCAGGATATGCTCTGTATACATACTCAAGTCTCTCGCCTAACTCTGTATTCCAAGAGTAGATATAGAACTTGTCTCCTGAAGCTGCTGCATCGGATGATGTATCAGTGTCAGCTGCTGCTGTGTTGTCTGCCGCTGCTGTGTTATCAGTCGATGCTGTGTTGTCTGTTGCAGCTGCCGTATTGTCTGCTGCTGCATTGTTGTCTGTTGTTGCCGCGCCGCCGTCTCCGCCACAGCCTACAAGCAAGCTTGCTACCATTGCTGTTGAAAGAAGAGCGCTAAGTAACTTTTTCTTCATAGAATATTTTCCTCCCTTTGAGATTTTGGGTGTCACCGTTATCGGTGCTTTTTTTTGGTGCCACTGTTATCGGTACACCGTTAACGGTGTTATGCACCTGTTACTTTTTGCATTTATTATAATTATCAGGATATCCTGATATAAATGCCTTACACTGCCCCCACGGAACCGCCCGGATAAACTTCTCCTTCTACAATAATCTGTTCGATTATCGTTGTTTTCGGATGTTCTATCAGACTGAGCAGCTTTTCCGCCGCCAACTGTCCGAGTCTCAACGTATCCTGCTTCACGGTCGTGAGTGTTGGCTCAACGTGTCTTCCGATCCTGATGCCGTCATATCCCGCAACGGAAATGTCATTCGGAATCCTGAGCCCTCTTTCATTAATTGCATTGATTCCTCCAAAACAGGCGAAATCATCCGGATAAAGAATGCAGGTCGGCCGGTCTTTCAAATCAAGCAGCCTTTCCGTTTCTATATGTGCAGCCTTCGTATCACGATACGCCGCCTCGCCTATGTACTCATCCGGAACGTCTATTCCGAGTTCTGCCGCCGTCTTATAAAAAGATGTCAGCCGGCTTCTCGTTACCGATGAATCTGCCCCGTGGATATACGCTATCTTGCGATGTCCTTTTTCATATATATAATGAAGCAGATCTCTCATACCTTTTACATTGTCAGACATAATTGCACTGACGTTGTTGAATAAATGGTCTATCGTCACGCTCGGAATATCACTCTGTACCAACTCCATTACTTCCGACCTTGAAAACTGGGTATTTGCAATGACAACGCCGTCAAAACCTCTGTATCTGCAATGCTCCAGATAAGACATTTTGTTGGGCCTTACGCTGCTGCCATTGATAAAAGTAATGTCATACCCTCTGGCCTCCATCGTACACTTTAGACTATCGAGCACATATGCGAAATAATCGTGTGTCAGACCGCTGTGGTCATCTACCGCAAAAAGAACGCCAATGTTGTAACTTCGTTTGGTCTTCAGCGTCTTTGCGGCGGAATTGGGAAAGTACCCCATTTCCTTTGCTTTCTGCTTAATATGCTCTTTCGTCTCTACACCAATGTCCTTATGGTCATTGAGCGCCTTGCTCACGGTCGCGATCGATACGCCGCACGCCGTTGCAATGTCTTTCATTGATACCATCTGTTGTCCGCTCCCATCTCAATCTCAGGTTGATAAACGTCAGGCTATATCCTGCTCCTGTTATACGACCTTGATAGGAACCAGCCCAAATCACTTAATCGTTTTCGTAATTTTAGTCTATATCACTTTTTATAATTTTGCAAGACATTTTTTGCTTTTTTTGTCAAAAATAGATAAGTTTGTGTATTTTTCACATTTTATCAGCTTACTTTTTTGTGCTTTTGCATAGTTACTTAACAGTTTGTTTACAATTTGTTCTTATTTATAAGTAAACGTTTTCGCCTTATATCCGGCACCATGAACGCATATAGTTCCTGCCGCGGCCCTTGAAAGATGCAGGTTGCAAAAGCAGCCTTGTGCTTTAACGAGGCCCTTTCATGTTTGGCGTCTGTTACAATTCACGGAGCGAAAGCGTGCCGCAAAAGGAGTTATATGCGTCTCTCGTGCCTGGCTCTAATACCGAATCGTCAAAAGTCCGTCAAAAGTTTCGAAAAAAACGTCATTATTTTTATTGCAATTTCCATTTTTTTTCGGTATACTTTCTAATATCACTTAAAATATTGTTTTATAACTTGTCAACTTAATCGTTTTCTTTTTGCACGTCATTGATGCAGCTTTTCCAAAATCGTTTTCAGAACCTTTCAACTTTTTATACACAAAAATAAAAGAAGGAGAAAAATACTATGAAATTTGGTTTTTTTGATGATGCCAGCCGCGAGTATGTCATCACCACCCCCAAGACCCCGCTTCCCTGGATCAATTATCTGGGCTGCAACGAATTTTTTACACTGATCTCCAACACCTGCGGCGGCTATACCTTTTATAAGGATGCAAAACTGCTGCGCCTGACCAGATACCGCTATAATGACGTGCCGACAGATATCAACGGAAAATATTTCTATATTAAGGACGGCAGCTGCGTATGGAACCCCGGCTGGAAGCCGACCCAGACTGAACTGGACAGCTACGAATGCCGCCACGGCATCGGTTACAGCCGCTTCACAGGCGCTAAAAACGAACTGGAAGCTTCTGTACTGACCTTCGTGCCAATGGACGACAACTGCGAGATCAGTCAGGTCAAACTGACCAACAAATCCTCCGAAAGCAAAGAGATTTCTCTCTTTTCGTATGTGGAATGGTGTCTGTGGAATGCCGACGATGACTCCAGAAACTTCCAGCGAAACCTGAGCACCGGTGAAGTGGAAGTCATCGGCTCAACGATCTATCATAAGACAGAGTACAGAGAACGCCGGAACCATTATGCCGTTTATTCGGTCAATACGCCGGTGGACGGTTTCGACACGAGCCGGGATGATTTCCTCGGCGCTTACCGCGGCGTCATGAACCCGGAAGCTGTGGAAAACGGCAAGTGTACAAATTCCATGGCAAGCGGCTGGTCTCCCATCGCCTCCCATCAGATCAATATGACGATTGCGCCCGGCGAAACAAAATCTTTTGTTTTCGTATTAGGTTATATCGAGAATCCCGAAGACGAGAAGTGGGAATCCCCCGGCATCATTAACAAAAAGCCGGCAGATGCGATGCTCGCGAAATACCAGTCGGATGCTGACGTAGACAAGGCATTTGCACAGTTAAATGACTACTGGAAAGGACTGCTTTCCAAATACAGCGTGAAATCCTCGAACGATAAGGTGGACCGCATGGTCAATATCTGGAATCAGTATCAGTGCATGGTAACTTTCAATATGTCCCGTTCCGCTTCCTATTACGAATCAGGCATCGGCCGCGGCATGGGCTTCCGTGACTCCTGTCAGGACCTGCTCGGTTTCGTACATCTGATCCCCGACCGTGCAAGGCAGAGGATCATCGACATCGCTTCCACCCAGTTCCAGGACGGCAGCGCTTATCATCAGTACCAGCCTCTTACGAAAAAAGGCAATTCCGATATCGGAAGCGGTTTCAACGACGACCCGTTGTGGCTGATAGCAGGCACTTCTGCTTATGTCCGTGAAAGCGGTGATACTTCCATCCTGACGGAAATGGTTCCCTTTGACAACGATATGTCTGTAGCGGCGCCCCTGATGAACCACCTGAAACGCTCTTTTGACTATATCGTGACCCACAAAGGACCTCATGATCTCCCGTTGATCGGACGCGCCGACTGGAATGACTGTCTGAATCTGAACTGCTTCTCCGAGCATCCGGGCGAATCCTTCCAGACTTTCGGTCCCTCCGAAGGGCCCGTTGCGGAATCCGTATTCATCGCGGGCATGTTCGTAAAATATGGTGAAGAATATGCGCAGTTATGCGAACTGATGAACGATCAGGCGGAAGCTGAGCGTGCTAGAGCCGAAGTAAAAGTAATGTATGATGCGATTCTGAAAGACGGCTGGGACGGCGACTGGTTCGTCCGCGCCTATGATGCGTACAGCCACAAGATCGGTTCCAAAGAATGCGAAGAAGGACAGATTTATATCGAGCCGCAGGGCTTCTGCGTCCTGGCAGGCGTCGGCGTGGAAGAAGGGCTTGCAAAGAAAGCGCTGGATTCCGTCAAAGAAAAACTGGATACCAAATACGGCGTTATGATCTTACAGCCCGCTTACACCAAATATCATCTGGAGCTGGGCGAGGTTTCCTCTTATCCGCCAGGATATAAGGAAAATGCCGGTATCTTCTGCCATAATAATCCTTGGGTCTCCATTGCGGAAACGGTCATCGGCCGGGGAAGCCGCGCTTTTGAAATCTATCAGAAGACCTGCCCCGCTTATGTGGAAGAAATCAGTGAAATCCACAGAACAGAGCCCTATGTCTACTCCCAGATGGTAGCCGGTGCGGATGCCAAATTCCACGGCGAAGCCAAGAACAGCTGGCTGACCGGTACCGCGGCATGGACTTTCGTCAATGTCTCCCAGTATATTCTAGGCGTATATCCTACCCATACGGGACTGAGTGTCAATCCCTGCGTACCTGCGGGCTTCGGCGATTTTGAGATTACCAGAAAGTTCCGGGAAGGAACCTACCATATCAAGGTAGTAAATCCAGATAACGTGGAAAAGGGCGTGAAGTCTGTTACCGTTGACGGCAAGCCGATTGAGGGATGCGTTATTCCTTATGCTGCCGGAAAAGAAACGTATGATGTGGTCGTGACGATGGGATAGGGCGAGAAGAACTTCTAAAGGCGTCCCTCCACAGGACGGGACGCCAAGAAGTTCTACGGTTCGTGAAACGAACCTTTCTCGCCCGACAGAATGACAAAGTCATTCTGTCAAACCGTGTAATATTATGAACAAAGGCGGTGAATCGCGTGTCCACCGCCTTTTTGTTTTATTGAATAGAAAATTGCTGTCATCACAGCCTGCTATCTATCTTATCAGATTTATCTTTCCAAATCCCAGATATGTTTATCGCGTCTGAAATAAAGGCATACGCCGATTCCGGCGAATGCAATTACCAGAAACAGAAACGCCGCGCCGGAGCCTTTGCCGCTTCCGAACAGTCTGATCAGAATGCTCCCCTCTTTCTGGAATGCCATAATCGGCTCAAACACCTGGTCTACCAGACAGCCTCCCAGAAAATAACCGATCGGAATCGTAAAAAACTGCAGCGAATTTCTGACGGAATATACGCGCCCCTGCATCTCTTCCGGCGTATGCAGCCGTATGACCGCATCCAGATTGGCGCTCATCAACGGTATGGCAATCCAACCGAGAAAGCCGCCGACACACCAGATAACAGGTGTTCTTCCAAATGCCAGCAGAAAGTTCTCCGTACTCATGGAAAACAACAGACTGTTGCAGATGACACGCACCCGGCTTTTTGGCGTCTTCAGAAAGAAAGCTAAAATACTTCCGGCCAGTGTCGCTATGCCGATGACCGCATTGACCAGTCCCAGCACTCTTTCACTTCCGCCGTTCCGCGAAAGCATCATCGCCGGAAACGCCGCATCATAAACGGATGCTACCAGATTAATCGCGGCCAGGAACAGGATCAAATCGAAGATACCCCGCTCCTTTTTCAAATATCCGATTCCTGCTTTGACGGAAACAAACAATTTTTCCTTTTCCGCTTCTTTCTCTTCTTTTGCCGGAATCCTGATGCCAAATGCCAGTATCAAAAAAGCGATGCCAAATGAGAACAGGTCAATTGCTACGACCGCATCTATTCCGGCTATTCCCATTACTGCCGTCGCAATGATCGGTGTCATAATGGAATTCAGCGCACTGGACAGATAACGCAGGCCGCCTACCCGCTGGTAATACTTTTTCGGCAATATCCGCGTCGTTGCCACTTCCGATGCCGGCTGCTGTACGGTATTCATCAGACCATTTATTCCATTGATCAGATATAAATGCCATATCTGAAGCGCATCCTTTTTCAACAGCAATAGCATAACAACTGTTGTGACTGCTGCTGCCGTATCGCACACTAACATTGTCGCCTTCTTGTTCCACTTGTCGCTTAACGCTCCCGCAAAAATACTGAACAGCACATACGGCGCATAGGAACTCACCATCAAAAGCGCTGTCATCAGCGCGGAGCCCTTCTGTGTGTATGACCAGATGACGAGCGCATAACTCGTCATCGCGCTCCCAAGCCCGGAAAGGGACTGCGTAGACCATAAAATCAGAAAGGTTCTCATTTCCTTTAATGCGTTTTTATATTTTAATATGTTTTTCATCGACTTTGCTCCTTTTATCTTTTCTCACAGAACAGATAATTGTGAAATAACGTTCTCCTCATTTCCTGTCCTGATTTCCTGTCAAAGTTGCAAAGTCCATGGGCAGTATGCCGTGATATTATGTCAGATGCCTGTCGCCAAACAGCCACAGCATATATATCATCCGTTATTCATCCATGCAATCCTGCCCACTAAGACTTTGCATGGAGCTGATGCAATGCACATCACGATAAACAACCCCTTCCTCTTCATTTTACTAATTTCTGCACTCAAACCGTTACATTAAATCAGCATTTAATATCATGAGTTTATCACAAAATATGCTTTTAATCAACAAGAATATCATTTGTTATTTCCTATGTCTTATTTCCAACACAATGAATGTCACTGCAATCATCACCGCTCCGCCTGCAAACAGCCAGCCCTTGCCCGTCTCGATGCCCGCACTCATTCGAAAGAGCCAGAACACGCCGAGGTGCTTTTTCATGCCATAGCAGGCGAGATAATAAATAACAGTCGCCATATAACCCATGATCGTATTTCCACTGAGTCCCGATACCATAAAACCGATGCTTCCCATAAAAAAAGCGGACGCGATGCTGCCGTAAATATGAAACCGATGCACTTCACATTCGTTCCTGTACAGGAGACCGATAAAAAGCAAAACCAGTACGACAAGCGCAAATGTGGAACACAACAGACGTATCATATAAATAACATTCGTATTTATTTTCTTTGACGCGATTACATCCCGAATGCACCTGTCCTGTTCCGGCAGAAAAACGGGCGTAAGCAGCGCAGCCCCCGCAAAAGGAAGAAAAAATTCGAGCGGCCTTCCCACGTCCTGCCCTTTTAATGCTGTTACAGGAAACACAAGAGCCGTTACGAACAGAATGCCGACGGCGGATAAAAAAGGCAGGATAAAATGATGCCGCAGGTTTGTTCTCACGATGCTGCCAATCTGTATTATTTGATGCAACATTTTCTTTTTCACTCCTTTCTTCTTCATTCTCCTCTTCCTCTATACCCTCTTCTTTTCCGTTCAAATACGAGCACTTCGATTCCGACACAGGCAATCGCCAGAATAAAATAACATGCGCGATTCCACAGAAAATCTCCCCACTCGCTCTGAAACAAGGCGCTGCCGCCCAACATGTTATGCCGTATCAGCAAAGTCCACTTCGTAATGGAACCGCTTACCTGATTCGCCTGAAGAGACAGAAACCACCAAAGCCCCTGTATCAGCACCGCGAGCAGCGGTGAGGCCAGCTCTGTAAGGAGAATGGCAAAAGCAGTGACAAACAGCAGCGACGGAAGCAGCCAGAGAATGACGAGAAAAACTGCCTTTCCCCATTCAATTCCGATTTCCCGGTATAATCCGTTCAGCCGGAACACCGCATGCGAAAAAGTAAGCAGCACTGGGAGCATCATACAGCAAAAGAGCGCCGCAAAACGCATGCCGACAATTTTAGCGGAAGAAGCTTTCCGGCTGTAAATCAGCGCTCCGGCTTTCGCCCTCCTGTCCATATCCCAAAAGGCCGCGGCCGCAAAAACCGGCATGACTGCCAGAAAAATCCCCATATAATCACAATACAGCCTGCCATAGACCCCGCCCAATGCTTCTTTTGTCACATTTGCCCGATATTCCGCCAGCGCTTCCTCGTAGCTCATCGGTATCTGGGAAAAATTACGCAGCAAATCCCCTTCGCCGTATTTCGAACCGCCGCCGAGCAGTTCATCGGCTTCCCGCATCAGCTCTCTGAACCGCTCATAGCTCACGTTTTCCGACAAGACATATTCCGGCAGAACGGCCTCCTGATAGGTTGACACCAGATTCCCGTTTTCATCCATACGCTCCACATAACCGCACGGCTCGTATTCCGTGAAGGAATCCAGTTCTTCCCTGGTAAGCCCGGACAGTTCTTCAATGACCGCGGCCATCTTAACGCGCTCCGCTTCTTTTATATGGATTTCCTTATAGAATCCCATCGGCCATGCCGTATAATAGCCTTGCAAATACTCCCCGATCAGGCTTTGTACCGCCGCCGGCATCAGAATATCCGGTCTTTCCACAACCATCGTTCCGTAGGACTCCTGCCCTTTCGCCGGTTCCACCATCCGCTGTTCCAGTTCCGGCGCAAACTGCGTCAGATAGGCGGCCGCCATCACGACCACAAAAACCCAGAACACGAGTGAGTGCATGATTTTTTTACATTCTTTCAGGAACATGCCTCTTCACCCCCCATGATCTCGCATCCGTTTTGAAAAAGACAGTACATATAAGCGTCTTCGCAATTCGCTTCATCGGCAGCTGCTCCGGGTACATCCGGCACCGTGTCGGAAAGAAATCGGACCGTGATATGCCCGCCCTGCTTCAACATTCCGGTTACGATATAGTCCTTTTTAATCTGCGCAAGCGCTTTGCTTCCCACATCCGCCCGCCAGACTCTGCCTTCCGCATTCGCAAGGATTTCTTCCAGCGTGCCTTTCCAGAGAATCTCTCCTTCATTCAGAACTGCCAGATTTTCGCAGGTCGCCTCGATATCCCCTACGATATGCGTGGAAAGAATGACAATCCGCTCCTGGGCCACCTCGCACAATAGATTTCGGAACCGGATGCGTTCCTCCGGGTCAAGTCCGGCCGTCGGTTCATCCACGATCAGAACGCGCGGCTCGTGCACCAGCGCCTGCGCAATGCCGAGTCTCCGTTTCATCCCGCCCGACAGACTCCGCACTTTTTTATGCCGCTCATCGGACAGATTCACCTTTTTTAAAAGACGGTCAATTCTGGCCCGACGCTCCTGCTTCGGTATTTCCGATAAGGCCCCCAGATAATCCATCGCTTCCCATACCGTCATCGCAGGATACATGGAAAAGTCCTGCGGCAGATAACCGGTAATCTCTCTGACCTCTTTGGCCGATTCTATCGGAATCCCGCACACGGTTACACTCCCGCTCTGCTTTCCGTGCAGCGTCGCAAGTATTTTCATCAGAGTGGTCTTTCCCGCACCGTTTCGCCCGAGCAGCCCGAACATTCCCTGCTCAATCGTCAGATTGATGTCTTTCAGTGCCTGCTTTTTTCCGTAAAATTTGTTTACATGTTCCATAACAATCTGGTTTTCCATGATAACAGCAGCTCCTCCTTCAATTACATAAAAAATGATGCACGTTTCCATGCACCATTATCTTAGAATACAAATTTCAATTTTTTATCTACTTTCTGCTTTTCTTATAAATAACTTCTGAACAGTTCCTTACAGGCCAAATACTGCCGTCACCACACCTCCAGAACTGTCGGCCGAATTTCCGATATGCAGGCTGCCGCCGCATTTTTCACAGATCAGTTTACAGATATACAAACCCAAGCCAAAGTGAATACCTCTTTGGCTGCAAAAATGACCGTCCGGGCGCTGCCCGCTCTTTCCGTTTTCTTCCCGGTAAAAAGGATTTCCCGCAAACTTCAGGGCTTCTTCCGAAAAGCCGCAGCCGTTATCCTCCACACATAGCTCCAACGCCGTTCCCCGGTTCGTGATCGTCAGCAGAATCCGGTCCTTTGTATGAACAGAAGCATTGACAAGCAGGTTTTCCATCACTTCAAGCACCAGGTCTTTATCAATATGGATGGCAGTCTCAAAAGACTCTGCCATTGTGGATTCTTTGGACGCGCTGTCTGTTCCCTCTGCTTCGATTGTTCCCACTGCCTCGATTGTTTCCGGCCCGCTTTCCACCCGGACGCTCACCCGCCCGTCAATCTGTTTCGCCGTCTCCGTACACAGAGAAATAAATTCTCCGTAATCGATGTTTTCATAAGCAGGCGTAATATCTTCCAGTTTCTGCACCGCGCTCATCTTCTGCACATAGTTTTCAAGCCGCAGCACCTGACGGTGCACCATGCCGATGATCTCCATTTCTTTTTCCCGGCTGATACGTTCCTCCGGGATATAACGCTCCAACAGGTCAACATAGCCTTTCAGTACCGTGACCGGATTCCGCATATCGTGTGCAAAAGCGGCGTTCAGCCGTCTGCGCTCTTCTAATATCCTAAAATTTTCCTGACTGGTCTCATACAGCGAACACCGCATTTTCTCAAAAGCATCGCATACCATGCCGAGTTCATTTGGTTTTGCCTCTTCCATCGTAAAGTCCAGACAGTTATTGGCAATTTTGTCCGCAGAATTTAATAACAAGCGTATTGATTTTTCCAATTCTCTTTTATAATAAATGTATCCTCCTGTAAAAAGGCATAGACCCACCCACAACGTCGTCAGAACCACCTGAGAAGAAGTGACAAGCCAGTAACCAATTTTCTCACCTGGCGTCCCCGCACTTTTGATATTATGGAACACATAATGCAGTACACCGTCTTCCGCTTGATAGACCGTATAGTTGTTGCCATCATAAACAACCATATTGTCATCCACATCTTCTTCTAAAAGGTCCATGTCACTTCCTGTAAAGACATATTCTGCATACCACGCCTGCCAGTCATTGACCGCATACCCAATCTGATATGCTCCAACGAGCGCCAGCAGAATCGGAATCGGCATATAAAGCAGGATGCGCCATTTCAGGGAATTTTTCAGAGAAATTCTTCGGGAAGTCCGTTTTTTTACCTGCCCCATCTATATCCTAACCCCCATACCGTCTCCAAATGATATTCTTCGTCCACCGCCCGCAGTTTGGCACGGATGCGCCGGATATGCTCAGCCACCACGCTGCTGTCTCCCTGTGCATCATAACCCCAGAGCGATTCATAGATTCTCTCTTTATCAAAGACCTGCCCGGCATTCATGGAAAGCAGCTCCAGAATTTCAAACTCTTTTTTGGGAAAATCAAGAAGTTCTCCTTCCGCCAATACCGATTTCGCCGTATAGTCAATCGCGAGCTTTCCAAAATAACGAACGTTATTATTTCGTACTGTCCGGTGCTCCCGCCGGATATGCGCCGCAATCCGCGCGCCCAGTTCATCGATGGAGAAAGGCTTCACCATGTAGTCGTCTCCTCCGGCGGCAAAGCCTTTGATCTTATCCGCATCTTCTATTCTCGCTGTCAGGAAAATAATCGGACAGTCCACATAATCCCGTATCTGCCTGCATACGGACAAGCCGTCCATACCCGGCATATTGATGTCCAGCAAGATTAAGTCAGGATTTAATCTCGTTTTTTCTATCGCTTCCACGCCGTTACAGGCGGAAATCGCCTCATAATGATTCAATTCCAGATAATCTCTCAAAAGGCTGACAACATCTTCTTCGTCATCCGCAATTAATATTTTGTACATACTGCCTCACTTCTTCTATATTATAAGTAACAGGTTTCGTTCCATCCAGCCGTATGAACGGAATCAATGTTGATTTCAGCCAGTCCTCCGCCATCGTATCCGGGCGGTTCTCTGTCATCTCCAAAAATGCTTTTTCTTTCTCGTACAAGTCGCCGCCGGGAAGCATCCTGCTGCCAAATTTCTGAAAAGACCGGTCTTTTACACGCTGCATTCGGATTTCTTTCGGAACATGAAGAAGCACGGCCCAGTTAAATTGAGATTCAACTTCTGCTCCATAATCGCCTTTTACGGATGCGAGTATGAAATGCTCATACTTTTGCATATCTTCCAGAAGCAGCCTGCTCACTTCCTCTCTTGTGCGCGCAGCAGCATAGAGATAGTTCTCATCGGTCTTTGGGAAGTAGTAGTCCTCGATGTCTCTGAATTGATAGCCCAGCGCTTCCGCGAGGCTTTTTCCAAAGGTACTTTTTCCGGCGCCGTTCCCGCCGCAGATGATGATCCGGGTTGCTATTTTCTGCATGGCTTGTCTCCTACCGCTCCATTTCCAGTTCCCTGCACTTCCACTCTTCCCCCAGAATCGGATAGCATTCTACCTGTTTTGTATCGCGAAAGCCGACGGACAGATAGCAGTGATAGGCGGATTCGTTATTTTCAAAAACACCAATCGTTATTTTATCCACCATCAAAATTTCAAATGCGTATTTTATCGCCAGTTTTAACATTTGCTTTCCATAGCCTTTTCCGCGCTTTGTATCATCCACGATAACAAAACCGAAACGGAGTATTCTCTGCTCCTCGTCGGTGAACCGCATGATCAGATGGCCTGCAGCTCCGTTTTCATCGAAAGCGGTCATTTCAAAAAAGCCATCCGAAAAAGCGCTGGCATCGTAAAAAGCATTCATATCGTCCGCTGTGATCGGATACTTGTTGTATCTGTCGGCACTCCATTTATAAAATGTTCTTTCATCCTTTATCCAGGAAACAATTGTTTCGGCATCACAAGCCTTATAGGGTCTTAATCTCAGCATTTTATTCTATCTCCCGTTTCGTTTTCATTTCTTTTTGTAACATCTTCCTTTGGTTGCACCATTATCAATAAGTTTCCCTTCTTCAACAAGCGCTCTAAGCAACTCTTTCGTTCTTGTCTCTTTAACCCCCAGTACATCCTCCAGTTCACTCGCTTTATACCATACGCCAACTCTCATAAATGAAAGAATCGTATCATACTGTAACTGCGTTTTGGAAGTTATTTTTTTTCTGTCGCTTTTTTCTGTCGCTTTTTTCTGTCGCTTTTTTCTGTCGCTTTTTTTACAAAAGGAAGCAGCAGCAAAGTTCTATCTGGATTGAATCTCTCAATAATCTCCGGTTCCTGCCAGCCTTCATCTGCCCATACATTGAATATATTAGGAACACCGCTCCCGGCACGTTCACCGATATTGATAAGATTGAACATTTTCATAAGAGTTTTATTCCGTGGGTCAGATTCTCCACCCATACGCATCTGCTCTTTTCCCGTTCTTATATAGCCAGGGTTCTCTAAAATCAGCTTATCCTGTTCCTTCTTTATAACCACACCTCGTACTCCATAATAATCTGCATTAATCAGGCAATTCGCCAATGCCTCTCGGACTGCCTTATGCACTGGTGTATCATCGATGCGATTACCACCGGACATTTTAAAAGGTATTTTTATATCCTTTAAAATTTTATTATAAGTTCTAAAATAAAAATCACACACATTGCCAGACCATTCACCGGAACTCGATTGTAATCTATCTGTCCAGCGAATCGCCGGGTCGAGTATCTCTCTATAATCTAAAAAATATTCCGGAAAATGTCTCACAATGTTATACTCATCACCAAACATGAGCATCCCCGCAGCCGTAGGATGCAATTTTCCATCTTCCGGCGCAATCGCTGCTGCCCCAATACTTCTTAAATATTCGTGATTATTAAGACGTCCAAACGGATGTCCTTCTTTCAACGTCCTATGTCGATTACGATATCCTTGAATTGTCTCATAATTTAAATCTTCCATTGGTACATCGCTAAGTACATCCATATCCACAGTCTTTTCCGTCTGATCGCGGAGCATTGCTTTCACCTGTAATCTTGTACAGTGATAATCCCCTTCAAAATTTCTGCGAAAAGTTCCTCCAAATATATCATCATTAATATAAATTGGCTTTTGCTCCCTTTTGGCCATCGGCACATAAATGACCATGATAACATCTTTGTTTTCACCCACTATATACGTCTGCACGTCATCATCTGACAAAAGATTGATATTCACTTTCTTACGATTATTAATCGTATCCCAAAAGTCCTTGCGCAGCTTCGCTTCATTTTGCAATCCTGTAGTTCTCCAACTACCATCCTTCTCTTCTTTTACTCCAAGTATAATAACGCCACCATAGCAATTTGCAAACGCTGAATAGGTATCCCAAAGAGAAACCGGCAATCCGCCGCTTGCTTTTTTTACCTCTCTTCGGTTATCTTCTTTATATTTATCAAATAGTAAAATATCAAATGTATTTGACAATTTATTAATCTCTCTTTCTTTAATCTTATATCTCCGCTATCTCCCATGCCCATAAAATATTTTCTTACTATCCATATCCCTTATGCGCGCCACGCTCTCTCTCGACTGCTCATAGTCTTCATAACACCATGCAGCCGCTGGAAAAGGGATATTCTGCATGGCATCTCCCACAAAAAATTCGCCCGACGATAGTCGTACTCCTATCGAGCCTCTGGTATGTCCGGCCAGTTTGACGATTTGACCGTCGATTCCATATTGAGATAAGGACATGCCGTCTTCCAACAGGACATCCGGGGTCATCGCCACGATTTCATTCGTGCGGATGTTTCGGTTTGAAGCATAGGCATAGAACTTTCCCCAGATACCTTTTCCGAAGACCTGGCGTTTCTGATGATTTTCGAGCAGCGGCGCATCTTCTTTCGCGATTCCCACAGAACAGTTCAGCTGCTTTGCCAAATACGCCGCATTCTGGCAATGGTCAAAGTGGCCATGTGTTAATATGATCAGCCTGACATTGGCATTCCGGCAGCATTTCAGGACTTTCTCTTTATAAGCCGCCGTTCCGGTATCAATGAGAACAGCGGCGTGATTTCCGTGGAGCAGATAAACATTTGACTGCCCGCAGGTGATTGTTTCGATTTTCATAAATCCTCCCTTGTCCGCTTTAGCGAACATCAATTTTTTTCTGATAGCGGCGGTTTCGATTTTCTCCTATGGATTCCAGTCGGTTTTCCTTCACCAACATATTCAATAGTTCTCTTGTCCGGGACGACTTCAGCCCTATACTTTCGGCAATTTCATCTGAATGGTATACGATTCCATCCTTCATATATTGAAGAATCTGCTGAAGTCTTTCTTCCGTTTTCGCCGATTTTTTATCGCCGATTTTTATCGCCGATTTTTTATCGCCGATTTTTATCGCCGATTTTTGATTACTGCTTTTTATTATCGTTTTTTTATCCATTTCCATCTTAATAAATGATAATTTCAAAATCGTTCTGTCCGGGGCATATTCTTCTATCACCTGCGGCGCAATCCACCCCTGGTTCTCCCAGACAGAATAAATATCCGGTACGCCGCTGCCTGCGCGTTCACCAATACCGATCATATTAAACATCTTCATAAGCGCTTTGTTTCTTGGGTCTGAAATACCGCCCTTTAACATCTGTTCCTTTCCGGTGCGAATACTTCCAGGATTTTCCATGATGATGCTGTCCGCTTCTTTCTTTATGACTACACCACGCGGCAGATAAAAATCTGTATTCACAAGGCAGTTGGCAAATGCCTCTCTGACGGCCTTATGTACAGGTGTATCATCAATTCTCACAACCCCTTCCAATGTAAAAGGCACTTTAACATCTTTAACCAGCTTTCCATATACCCGAAAGAAAAAATCAAACAAGTTCCCCGTCCAATCGCCTGAACTGGATTGTAAACGGTCAGTCCAACGAATTGCCGGGTCTAATAACTCTCTGAAATCAAGAAAGTATTCCGGATACTCATATAAAATTTTGTATTCATTTCCAAACATTAATAATCCTGCTGCTGTCGGATGCAGCTTATTGTCCATGCGAAGCATTCTGGCCGCACCAATTCTTTCTAAATAATCCTCATCATTTAACTGTTCCCACACATGTTCCCGCCGATATGCAATATGGCGATTTCGGTAAGCATGTACCGTCTCCATATCAAATACATCCATCTGCATATCTTCAAGAATTTTCATATCCATAGTATCTTCCGTCTGGTCACGGAGCATAGATTTAACTTCATTTGATGTACAGTGGTAATCGCCTTCCCAATTCCTTCGATATGTTCCTTTAAACATATCTTCCCCAATATATACAGGCTTCTGCTCCCTCTTTGCTGCCGGGACATGAATGACCATAACAATATCTTCATCTATCCGATATGTCTGCACATCCTTATCTGACAGAAGGTTGATACTCACTTTTTGATGGTTATTAATGGTATTCCAAAAGTCCCTGCGCAGTTTACTGCTATCCTGTAAACCAGTCGAGTACCAGCTTCCATTTTCCTTTTCTCCAATTCCAAGAATAATCACTCCGCCATAACAATTGGCAAACGCTGAATAAGTACTCCACAAAGAATCTGGCAATCCGCCTTTTGCCGCCTTCACTTCCCGCCGATTATCTTCCCTGTATTCATTAAATTGAGACAGATCAAACATATAAAACTCCATTCCTCTCACAAGACTGCCGTTGTTAATTCAATATGGTTCCCTTCCGAATCAATAAACTCTGCAACCCAGTTTTTTCCAATCTTTGTAAGCGGAAAACACAATTCCAGATTACCTATTTTCTGTTTAAGGATATCTATATTTTCCACATGAATGCTGGGAAGGCAATTACTGCCCCAGGTATGTTCCTCGTTCATTTTTCGATAAGCAAATAATCCCAGCCGAAATCCGTTAATATCAAAAACACTATAAATGTCATCTCGCTCCGTAACTGCCTGCTCAAAAAAATTTTCGTAAAACCGGATTGCTCTTTCCATATCTTCAACACACAGATACAATGAGCCGATATTATATTTCGCCATTTGAAGATTCCTCCGTTTTCCTGCCTGATACCGCATTGCGTAATTAGCAGTGAATGTTGTACTAGGCGTTCTCACTTATTTTCTATAACTACATATCGCTGGTTCTGACTCTTAGGCTTATCCGGAACTGTCATCGTAATTTTCCCCGCATCCAGCATAAAAACGATTGTTCCATATCTTTTCAAATTCCGCTTTGTCTATTAAACACGCATGAAATTCTTCTCCCCATATATGAGAATTAAATTCATCTACTGTTGGAATAGAAGTTATTTCTATGACTTCTTCATAAAGGTCATCTATATTTTGGGTACTTCCGTCAGCAAAAATATCGATAGACCTGATCGCCAGCCGCTCATCGTCTAAATTTACTTCATAAAGAATGATCACGGGCTCCCCCTCAAGTTCGTGTTCCCAAAATAATTTTAAATATTCCACCATGCTTCACCAGAATAAATCCACTAATCTTTCCCTTTCCAAAATCAATCTTTTCAGTCCTTTTTATTATGAAATATTTCCAATAAAAATACAACAGCATTCCCCCACATTCCTGCAAAACATTCCTGCAAAAAGACCGTTCAAAAAAAGCTCCCGGAGTTTCCTCCCGAAGCTTTATCAATACACATATCCCTTTGCATACATGACTCTATCCGTACATTCTTTCACGCCGGTAACAGACTGCCGCAAAGTATCCTTCAAGGCGATATTCCTCGAAATAGTATGATTCATGGTCAATCTCCTGACTGATACGGATTTTTCCGTTCGGCGAAATGGTCACCTCAAAAAAATCCGAACGCACAGAGCAATCTCCTACTGTCTTTACAAAACTCTCCTTCAGAGTCCATAAACGGCAGAACGCCTCGTCCTGCTTCTCTCCGGTCTCCTGTTCCGCAATATAAGCATATTCTTTCGGTGTAAAAAACTTTTCTGCCAGTTTCAGGTCCGCCTTCTGCATCTGCTCAATATCACAACCCGTCTCTACATCCGCAAATACCGCCATCGCCCTACTGCCGGAATGAGAAAAGCTGAAATGAATATGAGGATATTGGGGCAGTCTGGGTTTTCCATTCTCCCCATAGACCACTGCCGCATTGCGTTCACACAATCCATAAGCTGCCAACCCCCTGTCCATCAGGATTCCTGTTGCCAAAGACAGTCTTTTATCTTTCATCTGCAGGCAGGAATCCACTTTTTTACGGCGTGTCGGAGATAGTGTTTCATAATATTTGAGAAAACATGCCTCATTCTCCAGTTTTTTTGTATTCATCCAGTAAAGGCTTGCTGCTTTCATCATTGTTCCTCTGTCCTCCTTGCTGCTCATCCAGAAAAATATAAGAAATATAAATATAAAATATAATAAGTAGAAAATAGTCTATCATAAAATTTCTTCTTTTTTCTGCTTTGGAATATTTCGCAGTTTTTTCGACACAATCTGCACCTCTTTCGTTACAGTTCACGGTTCACGGGTCGATTGCAATCCGAGGTTCCCGTTTTGTAAACGAGTTTCACATTTTGTAA
>CAMWXB010000068.1 GCA_947178125.1 uncultured Lachnospiraceae bacterium
AGGAACTGTACGGAGCACTGGCCGGACGGAGGCGGTAACACAAACTGATAGAAAGGCAGGATGATAGATGAATTTATTAGACAAGACCGCGGTGGAACTCTCCGCGGCGATTAAGGATGGAAAGACGACGGCGGTGGATGCAGTGCGGGCGTCACTTGAGCGGATAGAAGAAAAAGAAGCGCTTTATCACTGTTATATTACGTTGGATAAGGAAGGGGCGCTGGCACAGGCGAGGGCCGTGCAGGCCCGGATTGAAAAAGGTGAATTGAACGGTCCCCTGGCGGGCGTGCCGATGGCGGTCAAGGACAATCTGTGCACGGCGGGTATGTTGACGACCTGTGCCTCTAAAATATTGGGAAATTTTGTTCCGACTTATTCTGCGGAGGCGGTTCTGAACCTGCAGAAGGCCGGAGCGGTCATTCTCGGAAAGACGAACATGGATGAGTTCGCGATGGGATCCACGACGGAAACATCGGCCTTTGGGGAGACGAAGAATCCCTGGGAACCGACCCATGTACCCGGCGGCTCTTCCGGCGGTTCGGCGGCGGCCGTGGCGGCAGGAGAGTGCTTTTATGCGCTGGGTTCCGATACGGGCGGCTCCATCAGACAACCGGCCTCTTTTTGCGGTGTGGTCGGCATGAAACCGACCTATGGAACCATATCCCGCTATGGGCTGATTGCCTACGGTTCTTCGCTCGACCAGATCGGGCCGCTCGCGAAAGATGTTGCAGATTGTGCGGCGGTTCTGGAAGCGGCGGCCTCTCATGACGAAAAGGATTCCACTTCGATCGAACGAAAGGATATGAGTTTTACGACATCGCTGGTCGAGGATGTAAAAGGCATGAAAATCGGCATCCCGAGAGACTATTTCGGCAAAGGACTGGACAAAGAAGTAAAAGAAGCAGTGTTGCAGGCGGCAAAAGTGCTGGAGAAAAAGGGTGCCATAGTGGAAGAGTTTGACATGAGTCTGGTCGATTATGCGATTCCTGCTTATTATACGATTGCGGCGGCAGAGGCGAGTTCCAATCTGGAACGGTTTGACGGCATTAAGTACGGCTACCGTACGGCGGATTATGAAGGACTTCATTCTATGTACAAAAAGACCCGCTCCGAAGGATTCGGAGAAGAAGTAAAAAGGCGTATCATGCTGGGTTCTTTTGTATTGAGCTCCGGTTATTATGATGCCTACTACCTCAAAGCGTTGAAAGTAAAAGCGCTGATCAAAAAAGCTTTTGACGATGCCTTTGCAGAATATGATGTGATTCTCGGACCGGCCGCACCGACGACTGCACCGAAGCTGGGTGAGAGCCTTGCGGATCCGCTCAGGATGTATCTCGGTGATATTTATACGATCGCCGTCAATCTGGCAGGACTTCCGGGTATCAGCGTTCCCTGCGGGCTGGACAGCGCCGGGCTTCCAATCGGTTTACAGCTGATCGGAGACTGTTTCCAGGAAAAGAAATTACTGCGGATGGCTTACACATACGAAAAGGCACGGGGAGTATTCCCCAAGGCAGAAAAGGAGGCGCGCTGATATGGCAAAAGAATATGAAACCGTCATCGGTCTGGAAGTTCATGTGGAACTTGCGACAAAAACAAAGATTTTCTGCGGCTGTTCCACGGCGTTCGGCGGTGCGCCCAATACGCATACCTGCCCGGTCTGCACCGGTATGCCGGGTTCCCTTCCGGTATTGAATAAGCAGGTACTGGAATATGCGATTTCGGTCGGTATCGCAACGAACTGTGAAATCACACGTTACGGCAAATTTGACAGAAAAAACTATTTTTATCCCGATAACCCGCAGAACTATCAGATATCACAGCTGTATCTGCCAATCTGCCGAAACGGCGGCGTGGAAATCGAAACGGAAGCGGGCGGAAAAAAAGTCGTGGGAATCCACGAAATCCATATGGAAGAGGATGCCGGAAAACTCCTTCATGATGAATGGGAGGACTGCTCTCTTGTGGATTATAACCGCTCCGGTGTTCCACTCATCGAAATTGTTTCCGAACCGGATATGCGCAGTGCCGAAGAAGTCATTGCCTATCTGGAAAAACTGCGCCTGATCATTCAATATCTCGGCGCTTCCGACTGTAAGTTACAGGAAGGCTCCATGAGGGCTGATGTGAACCTCTCCGTCCGGGAAGCGGGAACGGAAGCCTTTGGTACGAGAACGGAAATGAAGAATCTGAACTCTTTTAAGGCGATCATGAGGGCCATTGAAGGGGAACGGGAACGCCAGATAGAGCTTATCGAAGAAGGGAAAGAGGTCATTCAGGAGACGAGAAGATGGGATGATGCAAAAGGAGAATCCTATGCGATGCGGAGCAAAGAGGACGCGCAGGATTACCGGTATTTCCCGGACCCCGATCTGGTGCCCGTCGTGATCAGCGATGAAATGCTTGCGGATTTGAAGAGCAGACAGCCGGAGTTCCGCACGGCCAAGATGGCGCGTTACAAAGAAGAATATGAAATTCCCGATTATGATATCGATATCATCACGGGCACAAAGCGCATGGCGGATTTATTCGAAGAGACGGTCGCTATCTGCGGACAGCCCAAGAAAGTATCGAACTGGCTGATGGGAGAGACGATGCGTCTGATGAAAGAAAAGGAAGTGGATGCGGAAGATTTACGCTTTTCCCCGGAAAATCTCGCGAAGCTGATTGCGCTGGTAGACAACAAGGCGATAAACGGTTCGGTCGCAAAAGAAGTATTCGAAGTTATGTTCGAGCAGGATATTGAGCCGGAGCAGTATGTGGAGGAAAAAGGCCTGAAAACGGTTCACGATGAAGGAGCGCTTCTAAAAGCGGTCGAAGAGGTGATTGCCGGAAATCCGCAGTCCGTTGCCGATTATCGCGGCGGTAAAGAAAAAGCCCTCGGCTTCCTCGTCGGCCAGACGATGAAAGCCATGAAGGGTAAGGCAGACCCGGCGATGGTCAACAGGGCGCTGCGCGAAAAGCTTGCCGAATAGATTATTCCATTAAAAAGTCAAGAAACGGTAGGATTGTATCGAGGTGTTCGGTGGTGGCGGGGATTCCGAAGACCGCTTCCGACGGATACCCCTGATACATCATGTTATTTACTTCCAAATAATCATAACAGCCGGCGTCAATGATCTTGCTTCCCGCCGGGAGACAGATTCCGACGAGAACCGGTTTTTCCATGGAAGATGCATCCCGGTGATCGATGGTATATTCATCGGGATCCGGAAGCTCGTCCAGAGACTGAAATGTATCGTCGTCGCCGGTATCAAAAGCAGCGGCATCCGTATAGTACAGGCAGTCTTTGAATTTTTCCAGCGTTTCCGGCGGCAGTACGGTCGTCAGATCGGTATAAAATTCGCTCCGTGCCAGTTTTTCAAAAGTGGCGGTATCCGCGATAACGACATCGATCATGCCTGCGGAGGTCATCGCGACCAGCTTTTCCATGCTGGACATGGTATAGTCGGTGAAGCTGTTGCTCGTAAAAATGAATGAGGTATCGAAAACAACGCTGTACTCCTCTAAATCGATTCCCGCGTACTCAGCAAATTCCGTATCCCATGCCTGTTGTTCCACGATAGATGTGTCAGAGCTGATGAGAACCGTATACAGAGCGGGGGCTTTGTTGGTAACATACTGATAGATGAACATGCCGGCCAGGGCGATGACAGCGATGACAACGAAAGTGTGTATTTTATAGTAATACCAGAAATACTCCAGTTTGCCTTTCGTACTCATATCTTTCATTTTCTGATGCTGTTCTCTGATTTCTCCATATAAAGATGATTGAGATGACATAGCGGATTGTGCTCCTTTTTATATGATCTGTTTTCAGAATTTCTGCTTACAAAATTTCTATAAATGATATCATACTTTTTTCGGAAAATGATGTCAATGTGAGAAAAATGTATTTTTTCTGAAAAAAGAATAAAAAATTGTAACGCTTGCATCTTCCTCTAAATTGTTATATGATAATTTCATATACCAATAAAAGAATCAGCAAAAAGGAGTCAATATACAAATGGTAAGTGAAACTTATGTAGAATGTCTTGTGGCGAGGAAATCGACTTTTGCAATGCGTTTTCTGAAAACCCTGCTCATCATGCTCACTGTATGTTTCGTACTGATTGCCTGTGTGGGATTTATTCCGGCCTTTCTGGTTGCGATTGCAACAGGAGTCGGCGCATATTTTGCTTATATGAATGCGGATCTTGAGTATGAGTACCTTTATCTGGATAAAGAGATCAGCATTGATAAGGTCATGGCAAAGAGCAGACGGAAGAGAATCGTTACTTATGATGTGCAGCGGATGGAAATTCTCGCACCGGTGAAATCCTATCATCTGGATGCGTTTAGGAACCGTGAGATGAAATCTGTCGATTACAGTTCCAGGACGGATGAAAATAAAAAATATATGATGGTCTATGAGGGCAATCTGAAAGTCTTCTGGGAGCCGAGCCTTGAGATGGTGAAAGCAATCCAGACGATTGCTCCGCGTAAAGTATTTACGGACTAATGGAAAAGTATACTGTCAGTTTTCGGGCTGGCAGTACTTTTATATACAAAAAAATTAAAACCAGGAGGAGAGAAAATGGGTCAGATTATTGGCGAAGGCATTACTTTTGATGATGTGCTCTTAGTACCGAGTTATTCACAGGTGATTCCCAATCAGGTAGACTTGACAACGTGGCTTACAAAGAAAATCAAACTGAACATTCCTATGATGAGTGCCGGCATGGATACGGTGACTGAGCACAGGATGGCAATCGCAATGGCCAGACAGGGCGGAATTGGCATTATACATAAAAATATGTCGATTGAAGCCCAGGCAGAAGAAGTTGATAAGGTGAAACGTTCTGAAAACGGTGTTATTACGGATCCCTTTTCTCTGACTCCGGAACATACACTGGGAGATGCGGACGCACTGATGGCGAAATTCAGAATTTCCGGTGTACCGATTACGGAAGGCCGAAAACTGGTAGGTATCATTACCAATCGTGACCTGAAATTCGAAACGGATTTTTCCAGGAAAATAAAAGAATCCATGACTTCCGAAGGGCTGATCACCGCAAAGGTGGGCATTACACTGGAAGAGGCGAAAGAAATTCTGGCAAAGGCACGGAAAGAAAAACTGCCTATCGTCGATGACGATTATAATCTGGCAGGTCTGATCACGATCAAAGATATCGAGAAAACGATTAAATATCCGCTTGCGGCAAAGGACGAGCAGGGAAGACTGTTGTGCGGTGCAGGCGTCGGCATAACGGCGAACGTACTGGACAGGGTAGGCGCCCTGATCGATGCAAAGGTGGATGTTATCGTATTGGATTCCGCGCATGGACACTCCGAAAACGTGCTCAGATGTGTGCGGATGATCAAAGAAAAATACCCTGACGTTCAGGTCATTGCCGGCAACGTTGCGACGGGAGAGGGCACGAAGGCGTTGATTGAAGCAGGAGCGGATGCAGTCAAAGTCGGCATCGGACCTGGGTCTATCTGTACGACCCGTGTCGTAGCCGGAATCGGCGTGCCGCAGATTACGGCAATCATGAGTGCTTATGAGGCTGCAAGAGAATATGGTATTCCGATCATTGCGGACGGCGGTATCAAATATTCTGGCGATATGACCAAAGCGATTGCGGCAGGCGGCAATGTCTGCATGATGGGAAGTATTTTTGCGGGTTGTGATGAAAGCCCGGGAACTTTTGAACTATATCAGGGAAGAAAATATAAAGTATACCGCGGTATGGGTTCCATCGCCGCAATGGAGAACGGAAGCAAAGACCGTTATTTCCAGACGGATGCGAGAAAACTCGTTCCGGAAGGCGTGGAAGGACGTGTTGCCTATAAGGGAACCGTAGAAGATACCGTATTCCAGTTGATCGGTGGTATCCGTTCCGGTATGGGATACTGCGGGGCAGAGACAATCGAAGATTTGAAGCAGAACGGCAGATTCATTAAGATTTCGGCGGCATCCTTAAAGGAAAGCCATCCACATGATATCCATATCACGAAAGAAGCGCCGAATTACAGCGTAGACGAGTGATAAAGAAGAGAGAATGAGGGAGATTATTTATGGAGAAAATTTCACTGGCGAAGGAGCTTGCGGCAAACAGTTATCCCGGAAGAGGCATTGTGATCGGGAAATCCGGTGACGGGAAATATGCGGTGACGGCCTATTTTATCATGGGCAGGAGCGTGAACAGCAGAAACCGTATTTTCGTAACGGAAGGAGAGGGCATTCGAACACAGGCCTTTGATCCTGCCAAACTGGAAGACCCGAGCCTTGTCATTTATGCGCCGGTCAGAGTATTAGGGAATAAGACTATTGTGACCAACGGCGACCAGACGGATACCATCTATGAGCTGATGGACAGGCAGCAGACCTTTGAGCAGGCGCTCCGAACGAGAACTTTTGAACCGGATGCTCCGAATTATACACCTCGTATTTCTGGTATCATGCACATGGAAAGCGGCGGCTATAATTATGCGATGTCCATTTTGAAGAGCAATAACGGAGACCCGTCATCCTGTCGTCGTTATACTTTTGCCTATGAAAATCCGGCGGCGGGCGAAGGCCATTTTATTCATACTTATAAGAGCGATGGCAATCCGCTGCCAAGTTTTGAAGGCGAACCGAAGCTTGTCGGAATCGAAGGCGGTATTGACAGCTTTGCGCAGCTGATATGGGAAAATCTGAATGAGGAAAATAAAGTTTCTCTTTTTGTACGGTATATCGAAATCGAGACCGGCAAATATGAGACCCGTATTATCAATAAGAATGTATAGCAGACTGAAAAATGGAAAGGGCATAAAGGTTGAAAGAAAAGCGCTTTCAACGATTGATTTGAATGTCTGCTAAAGCAGACAGATGGGAGTAACGATGAAAGAATTAGAATTGAAATATGGCTGTAACCCAAATCAGAAGCCATCCAGAATCTTTATGGAAGACGGCAGCGAACTGCCCATCAAAGTGCTGAACGGCAAGCCGGGATATATTAATTTCCTGGATGCTTTCAATGGCTGGCAGCTTGTCAAAGAGCTGAAACAGGCGACCGGACTTCCGGCGGCGGCTTCCTTCAAACATGTATCTCCTGCGGGCGCAGCAGTTGGCCTTCCGTTAACGGATGTGGAGAAGAAAATTTACTGGGTGGATGACCTGGAGATGGAATTTACCCCACTTGCAAATGCTTATGCGAGAGCGCGCGGCGCTGATAGAATGTCTTCTTTCGGTGATTTCATTTCCTTATCGGATGTTTGCGATGCGGCGACGGCCAAAATCATCAAAAGAGAAGTTTCCGACGGTGTGATCGCACCGGGTTACGAGCCGGAGGCGCTGGAGATTCTGAAAGCGAAGAAAAAGGGAAATTATAATGTGATTGAAATCGATCCGGCCTATGTTCCGGCACCGATTGAGGTAAAACAGGTATTTGGCATCAGCTTCGAGCAGGGCCGTAATGAGTTGAAGATAGACGACGACTTCTTCGGCAAGGTAGTGACAAAGAATCAGGAAATTCCGAAGCAGGCGAAGATTGACCTCGCTATCGCCATGATCACGCTGAAATATACCCAGTCCAACTCCGTCTGCTATGTAAAGGGCGGACAGGCAATCGGTATCGGCGCGGGGCAGCAGTCCAGGATTCACTGTACCAGACTGGCGGGTTCCAAGGCGGATAACTGGTTTCTGCGTCAGTCGCCTAAGGTGCTCGGACTGCAGTTCATCGACGGAATCGGACGTGCCGACAGGGACAATGCTATCGACTTGTATATCGGCGATGACGATATGGATGTATTGGCCGACGGCGCGTGGCAGAAGACTTTTAAAGTAAGGCCGGAAAGATTTACGAGAGAAGAAAAGAGAGCGTGGCTTGACCAGATGAGCGATGTGGCGCTTGGCTCCGATGCCTTTTTCCCGTTTGGCGATAATATTGAGCGGGCGCATAAGAGCGGTGTAAAATATGTGGCACAGCCGGGCGGCTCCGTCAGAGACGACAACGTTATCGAGACATGTGACAAATACGGTATGGCGATGTGCTTTACCGGAATCAGACTGTTCCATCATTAAGCAGATATATACGATGGGAAGGCATTTAGCGTATTGAGCGATTCATAACAGACAGAGGCAATAGCTTTGGGGCAGCAGGACTGCCCCGAGGCTTTTTTGTATTTCAGGGAAGCGTGAGAAAATCTTGCGGGTATGTCAGATAGAAAAGATGATGCAAAAATGATGCAAAAATGATGAAACTTTGATGCAGAGAGGATGTAAAATTTTTTTATTGTGATATTGAAAAAGTTTTTTTCATAGAATGATTTCAGAAAAAATGCGGAAAATAATGTAAAAGAATATAAATTTTAGAAAGAAAGGACAGACGGCGTATGTATACGGAAATGTATATCCGCGGAGAAGGAAAGAACAAGAGAAAGAAGATACTGAAAACAGGCGGCATCATTCTGTGGGTGCTGATGATCGGATTGACGATGTTCCTGACTTTTCAGTCCGTTGTAATACCCTGATCAGATAAAAATACAAAAGAGGATAAGAACATGAAAAAGAAAAAGATTATGCTGGCCTGTCTGCTCGCGGCAGTTTTGACGGGATGTGGGAGCGGAAACGGCGGAAGTCTGCCAGAGCAGACGGAGGGCAATGCCGAAAATGAAATAGAAAATGAGATAGAAAGCGATATGGAAGCGGCGGCGGGAAATGAAGCCGGAACTATGACTGACAGCGAATCAGATATCGCAGCGGGCAGAGTGGACAGCGAAGCCGGAACCGGGGCGGAGAACGGAACTGGAGCGGCCGATGTTGAAAGTGTACAGTCCACAGAGCGTATTTCGCAGGAGCAGACTGCGGGGGAAGAGAATGTCGAAGAAGAGAGCGCTTTCGTTTTTGGCGACAGCGTGACGATGGATTATAACGTGAACGGAAGAGAACTTCCGATTTACTGTGTCGATACGGAGGAAAAGAAGATTGCACTCAGTTTTGACGCGGCCTGGGGCAACGAGGATACGGCGGAACTCCTTGCAATTTTGAAAGAACATGACCTGAAGGTCACATTTTTTATGACAGGCGGATGGGTGGAAAGTTATCCTGAAGATGTCAAGGCAATCCTGGCGGCAGGACATGATCTGGGCAACCACAGCGAAAATCACAAAAATATGAGTGAATTGTCAGATGAGGAAAAGAAGGAAGAAATCATGTCGGTACACCAGAAGGTGCAGGAGATAACGGGGTATGAGATGTTCCTGTTCAGGCCGCCCTACGGGGATTATGACAATGCGCTGATAGATGTTCTAAAGGATTGTGAGTATTATCCGATTCAATGGGATGTGGACAGTCTGGACTGGAAGAACGAAGGCGTGGATGCAATTCTGGAAACAGTAACGGAGCATAAGAACCTCGGAAACGGCAGCATCATTCTCTGCCACAATGGGGCGGAGTATACTGCGGAAGCGCTGGATACGCTGATCAATGAACTGGAGGCGCAGGGGTATGAAATTGTCCCGATTTCGGAATTGATTTATAAAGACCATTACCATATGAATGTACAGGGACGGCAGATTTCCGACGCAGCAGAGTAAAAACCGTACAGTAAGTATCGTAAGGTACAGTAAGGCAACAGGTACAGTAAAGCAGGAAAATTTTCTTTACATTCTTCTGGCATTATGGTAAACTAAGCCTGTAAAAGTTCATCGTACTGGTAGTACAAAAGTGCCGCTTATATTGCAGATGCAATATTAAGGCACTTTTTGCATTGGCGGAATGATAAAATGCGGAAAGGGTTGGAAAAGATGGTGGATGAAAAGCATATTGTAGAGACATTTTATCAGAAAATGGATGAGGAAGAGCGGCTGGCGGACAGGCAGGGCTATGTGGAATATGTGACAACAATGTCATATATTCATAAATACCTGAAACCGCATATGCAGATTGCCGAGATAGGTGCCGGAACCGGAAGATATTCGCTGGCATTGTCCAGAGAAGGGCATCATGTCGAGGCTGTTGAACTGGTAGAGCATAACATTCAGGTATTCAGAAGCAAGTTGAAAAAGGAGGATGATATACATATTTTACAGGGAAATGCGTTGAATCTTTCGGCATTTGCGGATGATAGTATGGATATCACGCTGCTGCTCGGACCAATGTATCATCTTTTTACAGAAGAGCACAAAAAGAAGGCGCTTGCGGAAGCTCTGCGGATCACGAGACCCGGCGGCATCCTGTTCGTCGCTTACTGCATGAATGAAGCGACGGTCTTACAGTATTGTTTTGGACGGGAGACGATTTGGGAAGACATGCAAAAGGGGCTGCTCGCGGCGGATTTTACATGGACTGCTAATGAGAATGACGCTTTTTCACTCGTGCGTCCTGCAGATATCAGGGAATTGACGAAAGATTTTCCGGTAGAGCGCCTTCATCTGGTCGCGGCGGATGGTGCAACGCGGTATCTGGGAGATCGGATCGAACATATGGAAGAAAGACTGTATCAGAAGTATCTGGAATATCATTTTTCTATCTGTGAGCGGGAAGATTTGATTGGGGCATCCAATCATGTGCTGGATGTTCTGCAAAAAGTGTAGGAGGGCGGTCTGGCCGTATCAATTTATTCGGCCAGCAGTTCTTCATAACTTACCCCGAGTACTTTTGCAAAAGTTTTCAATTCGATATCTGTAATAAATCTGGCGCCGCTTTCGATACGTTGAATGGCATTCTTATCTAATTCAATCCCCTCTAACTGCATTTTGTCAGCTAAAAATCTTTGGGACACTTTAGGCTCCATTGCTTTGCGGATGCGGGCGATATTGTCTCCCGATATATTGTTTTTTCCTGAACTTGCTTTGTTTTTATACATATTTTTGATAAATCTCCCTATGAAATTGCAATTGTCCTGATTGAATGGTTCAACTGTTTTCTACATAAAATGACATTCACTGCTTGTCATTTATTTCACTATATGATAATATTGATACTGACTTGACATTTACTGAATGTCATTACGGTAAAATATGGATGAATAGGGAAAACAGCATGAAAAAGGAATCAATGCAGAAAATTGTCTTGTCTTTTGCTTTATCCGTACTGACTGGTGTTGGCCTGTATAACTACTGTAAAACACCGCATGTTGTCATAAATGAAGTCTGCAGTAATAATTTTGTTGCTGTAAGGGATGAAAACAATGAACATCCCGATTATATAGAATTGTATAATCCGGGGAAGCAGACGGTTTCCTTAGATGGCTGTTTTCTTTCGGATGATGAAAAGGAACCGGAAAAATATTCTTTAGAAGATGTTTCGATTCCGGCAGGCGGATATGCTTTGGTCTGGCTGGACAAGGATTCGGCATTTCGTATTTCCAGGGACGGAGAGAAACTTTTTCTGACGGACTCCCTTCATGGCATTTATCTGGATCAGGTCATTGTTCCCCGGCTTTCCTATGATACCAGCTATGGCAGGCTGCAGGATGGAAAAGCCGAGTGGTCTGTCATGGGCACAACTCCCGGCAGCGCGAATGAGGAAGCGCCGGTTCTTCCCACGGTTTCTTTAGATGAGCCGCTTTTTGAATTTACAAGCGGTTTTTATGAGGAGGCTTTTGCGCTTCATCTATATTCCCCCAATGGAGAAAAAATATACTATACTTTAGACGGCAGCAGGCCTTGTGCCGATTCGCCCATTTATGATGGGCCGCTCTGGATAGCGGACAATACGCCGGAGGAGAACCGGTATGCCAGTCGGACAGATTTGGCTCCGTCAAAGGACTATACACCTGATTTTCCGGTAGATAAGGCGGTCGTTGTACGCGCGGCGTGCTATAACCCTATTACGAACCAGATCAGCGATATCGTCACGGAGACTTATTTTGTAGGCTATGACGACAGGCCGGAATACGACCGGATAGCGGTTCTGTCTCTGGTCGTGGATCCGTATGATTTATTTGACGCCAAGACCGGCATCTACGGAAACGGTGCAAAATTTGAAGAATATATTGCAAACGGCGGCCTGGCAGACGAGGAAATCCTTACGAGTTACGTTGATGCCGACGGAGAACTGCATCACCGTTATATGGCTTCCAATGCTTTTAACGAAGGCAGGGAATGGGAAAGAAAAGCTGCCATAACCTATTTTGATGAGGACCATGCCTGCCTTTTTACCCAGAATGCAGGCATACGCATTGCCGGAAATTCGACCAGAAGCGAGCCGCAGAAATCCTTTAATATTTTTGCGAGAGATATTTATGATGATGCGCTGTTGTTTCCTTATGACTTTTATGATGAAGGCATTTTCTGTTCCACCTTTAAAGTACGAAATGGCGGCGGAAATGCAGATAAATTGAAGTTTATTGATGCTTTTCTGGAAAAAGCGGCCGAGGAGCGGAATGTTTCCATTCAGGACTTCAGACCGTGCGTGGTCTTTTTGAATGGAGAGTATTGGGGCATCTATAACATTCGGGAGAGATACAATGCGGAATATCTTGCATCCAACTTCGACTTAGATGCCGACAGCATTATGCTGGTCAAAGCCGGCAGAGCTATTACGATGCCGGAGGAAACGGAGGCAGCCTATCAGTATATGCTCAGCGTGGTATCGGAATGTGATCTTGCTTATGATGACACGTTTGCTCTTGCCGATGGATTGATCGATATGCAAAGCATCATTGATTATTGCTGCATCAATCTCTACCTGGACAATCGCGATGTGGCGTTCGGTTATAATACCGCGTTATGGCGAACGGTGCAGGAAGGAACTCCATACAGCGATGGAAAGTGGCGTTTTATGCTCTACGATTTGGATGAATGCGCCTATCCGGACAGCAATGCTCCTGAAAATCAAGGGCACCAGATGGCAGAACATCCGCTGTTGAACGAGCCGGCCATAAAAAGCCTTTTGGACAATGAAGGTTTTCGCAGACAATTCTGTATCACCTTTATGGACATTGCCAATACCACTTTTTCTTATGAGAGAATATATACCATGCTGACTGCGTGGAGCAGCCTTTATGAGGTTCAGACAATAAAAGACCATCAGCGATTTTATGATCCTTCTTACGGCACGCAGGAATTTTATGAAGAAGTATCTCAGGTAGATACTTTTTTTGCAAATCGTTTTTCCTTTGCCATGGAAGAACTGGCAGAGACTTTCAATCTGACGGGTTCACTTACCGGGGTGAACATAAGTACTAACGCACCGGAGGGCGGTACGATTACCGTAAATACTGCGCGGCTGGAAAACAGCGAGACATGGCAGGGATACTATTACAGCGATTTTCCTGTTTCCGTATCCGTTCATCCGGCGGAGGGCTGGCACTTTGCGGGCTGGCAGGGAGACGCTTCCGGCACGGAGGAAAGCTTAACGATTTCCCTTGAGAACGGAGATATTTCTCTGCGGGCTGTGTTTGAAAAAGACTGATAGATGTTGGATAAAGGAATGGCGCCAATATGAAAATGTACCGGGTAGGGGACAAATACTGCTTATGCCGGAAAAACTATGATATGAGGAGAACAAAAGCATGTCAGTAAAAGATGTTATTAAAAACAGTATCTATGAATCGTTGGGAGGCGGAACCACCATGACTGCCCAAACCGTTATCATGATTTTAATATTTTCCTATCTGGCAGGTGTCTATATTTATTTGGTGTACAAACTGTCTGCTAAAACGGCATTCTATTCAAAAGACATGAATATTACCATCGCAGGGATGCCGGTCATTGTGGCGGCGATCATGATCGCTATGCAGTCTAATCTGCTGGTCTCCCTTGGTATGGTGGGGGCATTGTCCATTGTAAGGTTTCGGAGTGCGGTGAAGAATCCCCTGGACCTTCTCTACCTGTTCTGGTCAATCAGCGCCGGGATTATTACAGGTGTCGGGCTCTATGTTCTGGCTCTTGTTTTCTCGATCGTTATGACAGTCTTACTTTTTTCGATGGATAAAATCCCGAATACAAAAGCGCCGGAATTGCTGGTATTGCGAGGTATAGAGGAAGAATTCGATTATGACGCTCTTTTTGATGCCATAAACAGCCATTGCAGATATCATAAAGAAAAAGCCAGGACCACCAGAAATAACGAAACGGAAATCATTATTGAAATCCGTACAAAAGAAAAAGAGCAGCTTCTGCAGAAACTGAACCATATGAACTTTCTGACACAGGTAAATTGTATTTCTCATGACGGAGAATGTAGGATATAATAAACACAGAAGGAAAAGGAAGCGGCGGGGGTATCGCATGGAAGAAAGGTTGTATCGGAAATATCTGGAACGTCATAGAAGAGAAAAGGTGTAAAGTCTCTCGATAAAAGGGACTTTACACCTTGTAGTTATTCTTTGATTTCATCAATATCAATGAGATTTACACCAGACACGTTTAAAATCGTCAATAGCAGCTTTAGTAACTTCTAAACTGGCTGGCATATGATTACCTGCTTTCTCTGTGCCGTCCGATATGATACCTAACTATCTATCTGTATTATATCAAAATGTCGGCAGAGTGTAAAGATTATTCCAAAGGAAGCTTATTGGAAATACTTAATAAATCATAGCTTTCTCTTCACCGTTCAATACGCGTAAGCCGCCCTGAACGAGTGCGAGCAGTTCGTCTTCGCCCGGATATACCGTCATAGGTGCAATCCATTCCGCTCTTTCCTTTAAGCCTGCAACAACGACCTTATCATAAGCGATACCGCCGGTCACAATGATCTGGTCTACTTTGCCCTTCAGAACACAGGCCATAGAACCAATATCTTTTGCGACCTGGGTAATGAATGCTTCGCGTACTTCTGCGGCTTTGGTATCGCCGTTCTGTACCATTTTCTCTACATCGCGCATATCGTTTGTCCCGCAGTAAGCGTTGAAACCGCCGTTGCCGACGAATTTCTTATATACTTCCTTTTCGCTGTATTTGCCGGAGAAGCACAGTTTGATCAGTGCGCCGCTTTGAACAGCGCCTGCTCTTTCCGGAGAAAAAGCGCCATCGCCGTCCAGTGCGTTAAATACATCAACGACCCGGCCCTGCTTGTGTGCGCCGACAGAAACACCGCCGCCCATATGGACTACGACCAGATTCAGGGAATCATATGCCTTGCCGACTTCTTTGGCGTAGCGTTTTGCGACCGCTTTCTGGTTCAGTGCATGGAATACGCTCGTCCGCGGTAGTTCCGGTACGCCGGAATATCTGGAGACCGGCTCCAGCTCATCGACAACAACAGGGTCTACGATATAAGAAGGAACGCCGATGGAATCAGCGATTTCCTTTGCCAGAATACCGCCAAGGTTGGAAGCGTGCTGACCCTGTACGCCGACCTTTAAGTCTGCGAGCAGTTCGTCGCTCACTTCGTAGGTGCCGCCGGGAATTGGTTTTAACATACCGCCGCGGCCGACTACCATATTTAGGGAATGGATGTCAAATTCTTTTTCCTTTAACAGATTAACGATGATATCTTTCCGGAAGTCTTTCTGGTCTACGATAGAAGCGTACTGCGCGATTTCTTCGGTTGAATGACGCAGCGTTTCCTCGAATAATAATGTCTCATCTTCAAAGACACCGATTTTGGTAGAAGTGGAGCCCGGATTGATGATTAAACTTTTAACAGCCATGCTTTATTCCGCCTTTCCTGATTGATTCTTTTATTGTTTTTCGTGTTCTTTTTTACGCCAGTTCTGTATCAGTTCTTTTTCTGCATGCTTTCCGCTACAACGGCGCCAAGCGCGATGGAATTGACTTTTGTTTCAAAATCATCGGAGCGGGAAGTCAGGATGACCGGCGCTTTTGTTCCGGTCAGGATGTTTCCGTTCTTAACTTTGGCCGTATGTACCAGACATTTGTATACGAGATTGCCGGCATGAATATCGGGGAAAAGAAGGATGTCCGCATCACCGACGATTTTCCGGCCTTCTGCGCCTTTGTGCTTTGCGGCTTCAGGGTCGATGGCGAGGTCTAAAGAAAGCGGGCCGTCAATAACACAGCCGGTAATCTTTCCTTCTTCGCACATTTTGGTGAGTTCCGCAGCATCCACGGTAACGGGCATTTTCGGATTTACGACTTCTACTGCCGCAAGCGGAGCAACCTTGGGATTCGGAATGCCGCATGCGTGGCAGATTTCAACGGTATTTTCCACGATATGTACTTTTTCCTCCAAGGTAGGATAAGTCATGAAGGCAACGTCCGATAAGAATAAAAGATGGTCAATGCCCTCGATTTCGAATACGCATACATGAGATAAGGTCTTGCCTGTCCGCAGGCCGACTTCTTTGTCCAGTACGCTCTTTAAGAAGGACTTTGTATCGATCAGGCCCTTCATATACATATCGGCTTTGCCGGTATGCACGAGTTCCACTGCCTTTAATGCCGCCGTATAGTTGTCCTTTTCATCAATAATTTCAAATCCGCTCAAATCCATATTTTCGGAAGCGGCCACTTCTTTGATCTTGTCTTCATCACCGACAAGAATCGCTTCTGCGATATTGCGTTCCTTGGCAGCTTTTACCGCCTCAAGAACGGCACTGTCCTGTGCGACTGCAACGGCTACCTTTTTGACGCTGCACTCGGATACCTTTGATAAAAGGTCATCAAAACTCTTGCTCATTTCTCCTCCATTCCGGATTTATGCAATCCACCCAACATTTTTATCGTATAAATAGTAACACTTCTGGGGGCAAAAATCAAACGCTAAATGCGGTAAAAGCTGAAAAGGTTGAATTTCCAGTCCAAATCTGCTACAATAGAATTTGTTATTTTCTGCAAAAGGAAAAGAATGTTACATTTTGAGGGGACTGTAACGGATTGGCGCGCATATATCTGCGGGCGGATGGGAGCAGACATGAATGTAGTACAGAAAGTTTTTGGAACGCACAGCGAAAGAGAGATCAGGCGTATCGAAGGCCAGGTGAACAAAATCGAATCTCTTCGGGATTCCATGATGGCGCTTGATGATGAGCAGTTAAGGGACAAGACCGGAGAATTTAAGAAAAGACTGCAGGAAGGCGAGACGTTGGACGACCTGCTTCCGGAAGCGTATGCGGTAGTCAGGGAAGCGGCAAGGCGTGTCCTGAAAACGGAACATTACAGGGTACAGCTGATTGGCGGCGTTATCCTTCATCAAGGCCGTATTGCGGAGATGAAGACCGGAGAAGGTAAAACGCAGACCTGTCTTTTGCCGGCTTATCTGAATGCGCTGGAGGGAAAAGGCGTACACGTTGTTACCGTCAACGATTATCTGGCCAAACGTGATGCTGAATGGATGGGACAGGTTCATGAATTTCTCGGCCTGAAAGTCGGTGTTGTTTTGAACAGCATGAAATCCGATGAACGGCGGGAAGCCTATAAATGTGATATCACATATGTGACGAATAATGAGCTTGGTTTCGATTATCTGCGCGATAACATGGTCATTTATAAAGAGCAGCTTGTTTTGAGAGACCTGCACTATGCCATTATTGATGAGGTCGATTCCGTCCTGATCGATGAAGCGCGGACACCGCTCATCATTTCGGGACAGAGCGGAAAATCCACGAAATTGTATGAAGCCTGCGATATTCTTGCCAGACAGCTTACCCGTGGTGAAGATATGGAAGCGCTGTCCAAGATGGATGCCATCATGGGTATTGAACGGGAAGAGACAGGGGACTTTATCGTTAATGAGAAAGATAAAGTGGTCAATCTGACCGCACAGGGCGTTTCCAAGGTAGAGCGTTTCTTCCAGATAGAAAATCTGGCGGACCCGGAGAATCTTGAGATACAGCATAATATCATTCTGGCGCTGCGTGCGCACAATCTGATGTTCCGCGACCAGGACTATGTGGTAAAAGACGAGCAGGTTCTGATCGTAGACGAGTTTACCGGCCGTATCATGCCGGGACGGCGTTATTCGGACGGTCTGCATCAGGCAATCGAGGCGAAAGAACACGTTAAGGTCAAAAGAGAGAGTAAAACGTTAGCGACGATTACTTTCCAGAATTTTTTTAATAAATTTGAGAAAAAAGCGGGTATGACAGGTACCGCATTGACGGAAGAAAAAGAGTTCCGCGATATTTACGGCATGGACGTTGTGGAGATTCCGACCAATAAACCGATTGCCAGAATCGACAGACAGGATGCGGTATATAAGACGAGAAAAGAAAAACTGAATGCAATTCTGGATTCTATCGTGGAAGCACACAGTAAAGGGCAGCCCGTACTGGTCGGTACGATTACGATCGAGGCTTCGGAGGAGCTGAGCGCCCTTTTGAAGAAAAGAGGCGTTGAGCACAAAGTCCTGAATGCCAAGTTCCATGAGCTGGAAGCGGAAATCGTAGCGGATGCCGGTATCCACGGCGCAGTTACGATTGCGACCAATATGGCGGGACGTGGTACGGATATTAAACTGGATGAAGAGGCGAAGGCGGCAGGCGGTCTGAAGATTATCGGTACGGAGCGGCATGAGTCGAGGCGTATCGACAATCAGCTGCGCGGCCGTTCCGGTAGACAGGGCGACACCGGCGAATCCAAGTTCTATATTTCGCTGGAAGACGATTTGATGCGGCTTTTCGGTTCCGAAAGAATGATCAGCATGTTCAATGCGCTGGGCATTCCGGAAGGACAGGAAATCGAACACAAGGCCCTGACGAAGGCGATTGAGACTGCACAGAAGAAGATAGAGAGCAATAACTTCGGCATCAGAAAGAATCTGTTGGAATACGATCAGGTCATGAACGAACAGCGTGAGATCATCTATGAGGAGAGAAGACGGGTTCTGAACGGGGAAAGCATGCGGGATGCCATTTATAAGATGATTACCGATATCGTGGAAAATTGTATCGACATCTGTATTGGTGATGACAACGATTTCGAAGAATGGGATTTCAACGAATTGAACACGCTTCTCCTTCCGACAATTCCGTTACAGCCGATTACGGCGGAGCGGGTGTTAAAGCCTAAGAAGAACAGCTTGAAACAGCAGTTAAAAGAAGAAGCGGTCAAACTCTATGAGAGTAAAGAGGCGGAGTTCCCTGAACCGGAAGCAATCCGTGAAATTGAGCGTGTCATTTTATTAAAAGTCATCGACAGAAAATGGATGGACCACATCGATGATATGGACCAGCTCCGTCAGGGTGTCGGCTTACAGGCATACGGACAGAGAGATCCGCTCGTAGAATATAAACTGAATGGATATGAGATGTTCGATGAGATGACTCAGAACATCAAGGAAGAAACTGTGCGCCTGCTGTTCCATGTGCGCATTGAGCAGAAGGTAGAGCGCGAGCAGGTGGCGAAAGTGACAGGAACGAACAAGGATGATTCCGCACCCAAAGGGCCGGTGAAGCGTATGGAAGCGAAAGTGTATCCGAATGACCCGTGTCCGTGCGGCTCCGGGAAAAAGTATAAACAGTGTTGCGGAAGAAAATAAGTATATTAATTAAGAAAGAAGGTGACGTTATTGGTTGAATTAGACAACATGAAGTTCGAACTTCAGGGTTATGAAAGTCCATTAGCGGAAGTGAGGGATTCACTTTGACTTAGCGAATAAGGAGAAGCGGATCGAAGAACTGGAAATGGAAATGCAGGAACCCGGTTTCTGGGATGACCCGGAGAAGTCCAACCAGAAGATGCGGGAAGCCAAGAACCTGAAAGATACCGTAGAGACGGTCAGGGGACTGGAAAGCCAATATGAGGATATCATGACGCTGATAGAGATGGGATATGAGGACAATGATCCTGCGATCATCCCGGATATCAGCGAAGAACTGGAAGCGTTCAAGAAAACTTTTGAGGAAATTCGAGTGAGCACGCTGCTTTCGGGCGAGTATGACAGAAATAACGCCATCCTGCGGCTGAATGCCGGAGCCGGCGGAACGGAAAGCTGCGACTGGTGCAGCATGCTGTACCGGATGTATACAAGGTGGGCGGAACGGAAAGGTTTTTCCCTGGAAGTGATTGATTTTCTGGATGGCGATGAAGCGGGAATCAAGTCTGTTACGTTCCAGATTAACGGTGAAAATGCTTACGGCTACCTGAAATCCGAAAAAGGGGTGCACAGGCTCGTGCGGATTTCTCCTTTTAACGCGCAGGGAAAGCGGCAGACCTCTTTTGTATCGTTGGATGTTATGCCGGACATTGAAGAAGATGTTGACGTGGAGATTCGGGATGAAGATATTCGGGTAGACACTTACCGAAGCAGCGGTGCCGGCGGACAGCATATCAATAAGACTTCCTCGGCAATCCGGATTACCCATTTTCCGACGGGAATCGTCGTGACCTGTCAGAATGAACGGAGCCAGCATATGAACAAAGATAAGGCGATGCAGATGCTGAAAGCCAAACTCTATATGCTGAAGCAGGAAGAAAATGCGGAAAAGCTTTCGGATATTCGGGGCGATGTGAAAGAAATCGGCTGGGGGAACCAGATTCGTTCCTATGTCATGCAGCCTTATACGATGGTAAAAGACCACAGAACGAATGAAGAGTCGGGAAATGTGGATGCGGTCATGGATGGGGGATTAGACCCGTTCATCAATGCTTATCTGAAATGGAAAAGCGTCGGAAATTAAATTTCCGACGCTTTTTGCTGTTCGCCTTGCGGCGCATGTTGTCTGTTCTGTATTAAATCCAGGAAAAACTCTGAGCAGGATGTATTGATATAGGGAGCAAGCCAGAGATAAGCGATGCCGCAGGACAATGTGCCAAGAAGCAGCAGTGGGAGAAAGCCTGCTAACATATAGAAAAGCCTTCCTTTGCTTCCTTTCATCAGTTTCCGGCTCATGGATAACAGTTCTCTTACCGAATAGTTCGGAAAATCGTGGAGCAGGAAAAAGACCTGCGAATAAATCAGCGAAATCATAACGAACGCAACGCCGTATAAAACAAAGAATATGGAATAGAGCAGCGTCAGTACGGCATTCTGTGGATTACGGTTCAGCAGAAAAGAAAAAACTGTCATGGGCAGCATAGCCAGATAAACCCATGCGGAACGATATAACTGGATGAAGAGCGCTTTGTTCGGATACAGCTTGAATCCATAGAAAACATCGCTGATCATCACGGGCCGGCCGCAGGCAATTTTCAGGTATAGATAACATGTACCTGACGTAAACAGACCGGTCAGAACAGAGATGACAAAGGAAATCAGAAAATTCAAAATGACACCGAACACGGTCGAAACATCCAGGAACATCGTACAAAAAAGATTCAGGAAACCAGTGATCATGCCAATCAGAACGCTGGCGCCGATTGCTGTTCCATAGTTGCCGAACATATGCTCTTTGGCTAGCGCTTTTAATTCTGCTGAAGATTTATAATTGTTCATAGGTAAACTCCAATCCCTCCTTAACAGGCAAGGTCAACATTCATTCCAAGATACTTGTTGGCCGCATCCGAGGATTTCATTTCTTTCTGATAAGGATTTTCTTCATTAAAATATTTGATCTGTGTGGCAGTCGTACCGCCCGAAACAAAAGTGCGTCCGCATTCCGGGCAGACTGCGGTGTGAATGGCAACGTTACAGGACATAACTTTGCCGTTGTTCTGCGCCGCTTCCTTATAAGCATTGGAAACATGTTCCTGTTCATGGCTTCTGACCCTGGAAGCCGCGGCATTCGGCGAAATATGGGCCGCCGATTTAAAGGATACCATTTCGTCTGAGCCATCCTGATATTTTCGGTTCTTACAGGTCTCGCATTCTGCGGGTGAGGATTCGCGTCCGGCCTGCTTTTCGGTGGATTCACCGGGATTGCGGATGGTCTGAGCGGCAGTATCTCCTTCCGGCATCATTTGTACGCTGCCGGCATAACCTTCATAGGCAGCGCCTGTCTGGAATGAATAAGCAGAGGGCTGGGTAAAAGTATTGATTCCGTTCAACATATAGATACTCCTTTCCAATCAGTCACGATAATCGTTATTTTCCATTCTGTCTTCCATCATATCATCAAAAGGCTCGCCATAGATTCTTTCCCATTGGCGGTTGAATTCTTCTCTTCCTTCCGGGTTCGTAAAAACGTACACCAGGCTGGAAGTGAGTATGACGGCATTTATGATCAGGCCGATTGCAGCGCATATAATCCCGGTCCGGGCCTGAGAAAACAATTTATTCCGGCGGCCTTTGGAGAGCAGCGCCAGTATGACTGCGACGCTTCCCAGTACAAAAGCCGGATAGACCGTAAAAGTAAAGCAGAAAATAATGGAAAGGATTCCGCATATCATAGCGGCCTTAGCCAAATTGCTGCCCGGTTCCGCGGCAGGAATCTGGTAAGCATTCCGGCCATAGTACGGATATTGATTGTTGTATCCGTTATTTGGATTATAATTATTCGAATTATAATTGCTGGTATTCGAATGATAACTGCCCTGATAGCCGTTGCCATTCGGATACTGATTCCCGTAGGGTGTATTGTTACGATAGGGATTTCCGTTTTGAGCAGGTACATTGGCATTCTTGTTATTTTCATAAGGCTGCTGCGGAGCCGGATATGGCGTACCGTTTCCGTACGGCGGCATGCTCTGATAAGGAATGCCGTTGTTGTTTCCGTAGGTCTGCCC
>CAMWXB010000069.1 GCA_947178125.1 uncultured Lachnospiraceae bacterium
ATATGATAGTTTTGGATATTTCCATTGTCTACCATATGGGGAGCATATCATTTTATGAGCTTTCCGAGAAATCGAGAAGTCCTTTTTGAAACTTTGCAACAGTAATGTAAGCGGGGCATAAAGCTAATCTTTTGCTGACTAATATTAGGTGTTATAATAAACATTAAAGAAATATAAAGAGAATTTTACTCAGCGCTTACGATAAGAATGGAGATCCGATATGAACCTGATAAATTTTTTAAAACAAACGGACGCCCTTATGGAACAATATTCAAAAGAGCAGCTCATTGCCTTTATTCATGAGATCGGGAGGGTTTTTCCAGAGAATCGCAGGGAAAATTTTCTGGAAGTGCTGAAATCTGTCGGGAATAAAGCGGGAAAGGAATCAAATAAAAATGAGGAAGAAGATATTGATTTTATCGGAATATATCGTCATGTTCGAGACAATTTAAAGAGTATTGATTCACAGGAAATTACTATTACCGGAATATTGAACGAAGAATATGATGACTGGTATGACGACAGTGATGAGGAATTTTATTATGAGGATAACGACGGCATTTCAGATATGCTTGCGGAAGCCTGTGACTTTGTGCATATTTGTATGGACAGGGAGAGATATAAGGAAGGCTTTGAAGTCGGAAACCAAATGCTGGAAATGGAAATTTTATGCGATAATGAGTATGGCGATGAAGAATTTTCACTTGGGGACATGGTACATCATGAGCTTTTGAACTGTAATCTGAAACGGGTTATTCTCGATACAGTATATTGTGCATATCATGCAGTGCCGTCCGCCAAACGCCCGGAAACAATCTATGGAGTTCTTGCAAATGCAAAAGAGGCCGCAATTACATTGGAAGCGATTATGCAGCATGGAGATAAAGAATTACCTGTGCTTGAAGAATTCCTGCCGCTTTGGATTACATATCTTGGAGATAAAACAGGGCATAGTGCAGACCGTCTTATATTGGAAGCTGTCAGCTTATTAAATGATATTCCTTTGGAGGTTCAGTATGCGGAAAAATATGCCGCCGTCCATCCGGGATTATATTTAAATATATTGGAAAACGGGAAATGTGTGGCGGCAAATGATATGGTATCCATAGGAATGGAAGCGATTAATACGATACCAAAGAAATATATTATGCGCAGCAGGGTGGCGCTGAAAACGGCAGAGTATATTATTGCGGCAAATGGGCAATTGTCTTTACTGGAAAAGTGCTATTTTGCGGCATATGAATCGGATACCAACGCATTGAATTATTTCAGGGTGCTCTTAAGCGGTTGCGAAAGAGTGAAAAAAAGGGAAGAACTGCAAAAAGGCCTTATGAAATTACCGTCACATAGAAGTAATGGTTACCTTGGTATATATGAAGGAAGTGGTTCATGCTCTGAGCGGGAAGAAAACAAGCCGGACAGCAATATGGTTTTAGTGCTCAGATTTCTGGATGGGCAGTTTGCGGACGTATTGGACAAGGGATTGAATAAAGCGGAAGCATTAGGCTGGACGGGTACTTTTATGAAACAGGGAATTGCATTGTATCTGTTATACTTGTATGAGGGGAAATGGAACGGTAAAGGAATCGCTGCTATGGCAGAGATAGCCAAAAGAGCAATGGGATTTTCCGCTAAAGAATATCGAAAAAGCACCTGTGAGATGGAGGAAACAGGTGAAAACGAGTTGTTTTGTCAATTGTTTTTAAAATGGAAATCTATGGTGCAGATGGAATCTGATATCAGGGATCGTGCCATAAAAAGAATCACAGCATTACTGGAAAAGCGGACAGCAGGAATTATGGATGCAAACCGAAGAAACTATTATGGGGAGTGCGCAGCGTATATCGCCGCTTTGGGCGAGGTACAGGAATCCATGGGAGAACCATGCGCAAAACAGAGATTTATGACATCTTATAAGGATAAGTATATACGAAGGAGCGCATTTCGGGAAGAAATGAGAAATTATGGATGGATAGATATTAAGAGAAAATAGGAGCTCCTGATGAAAACCATAGCAGAACTGGAAAAAAGAATACACTGTCTGGAAAAGGAAAATCAATATCTGAAGAGGCTGCTGTCGGATGCAGGAATTCCCTATTCTGAAAAAGAGATAGATGGCGGCGGTAATGTATATGACCCGGATCAAGGCTCAAGAATCATACCAAGAGACATTACAGAAACAGATGCAAAAGTGTTCTTCAGTATGTTTTGGGGACGTACAGATGTATACAGCAAGCGTACCATAAAGAAATCTACAGGGGAAGTCAATTATTATACACAGTGCCATAACTTTTGGAAAAATGGCTGCCCAAGAATTACCGGAAGCAGGATAAAGTGTCAGGATTGTCAGAGGCAGGCATATAAGGAGTTAAAAAAGGAACAGATTATTGACCATTTAAAAGGAAATGCAGAAGATGCCACAGATGTCATAGGTATTTTTCCGCTTTTAACCAATGATACCTGCAGGTTTATTGTCTTTGATTTTGATAATCATAAAAAGGATGCGGAAAAAAATGATTTCGCGAATACAGATGATATATGGAGAGATGAAGTTGACAGTTTGCGAAAAATATGTGAAATAAACAGAATAGATGCGCTGGTAGAGCGTTCACGCTCGGGGAGAGGTGCACATCTCTGGATATTTTTTCAAAAACCAATAGAAGCCAGTCTTGCAAGAAAATTTGGAAATGCGCTGTTAAAAAAAGGGGCAGAGTCTGTAAATTTAAGGTCATTTCGCTTTTATGACCGTATGCTGCCAATGCAGGATCACATTCCGGAAGGCGGAGTGGGCAATCTGATTGCGCTGCCATTGCAGGGACAGGCATTAAAAGAGGGAAACAGCGCGTTCGTAGACGAACACTGGAATGCTTATCCGAACCAGTGGGAAGTTCTGCTAAACAGGAAAAAGCTTTCAAAAGAGTTTATCGAAGATAAGATAAAAGAATGGACTGAGGGAAGTCTTGATATTGCCGCAGACTGCAAAGATATTTTTGAAAACGATGGTGAAAAGCCGTGGAATAAAACAAAGCATTTTCAGAGGGAAGATGTTGCAGGAATACTGCAGATTACACTGTCTGACGGTGTATATGTGAATGCGGTAAATTTACAGCCGAGAATACAGAATCAGATCAGGAGGATGGCTGCGTTTTCCAATCCTGTCTTTTATAAAAACCAGACTATGGGGTTGTCTAATTTTGAAAACTACAGATATATCTATCTTGGAAGTGATGAAGGCGGATTCATCAAAGTCCCAAGAGGTATTTTGGAAAATATAACCGAAGCGTGTGAGAAAGCCGGTATCGAATACGAAATAGAAGATAAGCGGAGTAAAGGGCATCCGATTCATGTGGAGTTTATTGGAAAACTGAAAGAATCACAGATACCTGCTGTAGAAAAACTCCTCCAATATGATAACGGAATCCTGAATGCGGCCACAGCATTTGGGAAGACGGTTGTGTGCTGTAATGCCATCGCGAGGAGGCAGGTAAGCACACTGATTCTCATCCAGTCGTCAGCGCTGATGGGACAATGGCAAGAAGCGCTTGAAAAGTTCTTACATATTGATGAAGAACTGCCTGAGTACGAAACACCTACAGGTCGTAAAAAGAAACGGAAAAGTATCATTGGAAAGTTACAGGGAGCTCACGATTCGACTACGGGTATTATTGATATTGCGATGGTCGGTTCGGTCTGTAAGAATGGTGAATACCACAGGCGGTTAAAGGAGTATGGGCTCATACTGGTGGATGAGTGCCACCATGCCGCTTCAGATACAATCGTTGATATTTTGCAGGAAGCAAATGCAAAATATGTATATGGAGTAACGGCTACACCATTCAGGGGAGACGGTCTGGAAAAAATAAATTATATGCTCCTTGGACCAATCCGTTACAAATACACCTCAAAGGACAGGGCAAAAGAGCAGGGGATAGAGCATCTTGTTTATCCGCGGTTTACAAGAGCGGTCGCTCCGAGATTTTCACAGGATAAAATGCATCCAAATGAGGCATATGAAATTATCCGCAATAATGAAGACAGAGACGAATTGATCATAAGGGATGTAAAACAATGTGTGGAGGATGGAAGAACGCCGGTGGTTCTTTCCAAATATGTGGAACATTCGCAGCGATTGTACCAGCGGTTGATAAATTATGCTGACAAAGTTTTTTTGCTGTCTGGCGCTAATTCCAAGAAAGAGCATAGAGAAATTTTGAAACAAATGAATCAGGTTACACCAGAGGAGAGTATGATTCTTGTTGCAACTGGAAAGCTGATCGGAGAGGGATTCGATTATCCGAGGCTGGATACACTGATCATGGCAACACCCGTGGCATGGAAGGGAGTCGTAGAGCAGTATGCCGGACGGTTGAACAGGGATTATGACGGAAAGAAAAGTGTGATTATCTATGATTATGTGGATAGCCATATCTCCATGTTTGACAGGATGTACCATAAGAGGCTCAAGGCATACAAACAGATTGGATATGATATTTTTTCAGGAACAGGCACGCAAAAACAAACGGCCAATGCCATTTTTGATATAGATAATTATGCAGACGTGTATCGGAATGATCTGCTTACCGCAGAGAAAGAAATTATCATTTCCAGTCCGGTACTTAGCGGCAGGAAAGTGTATGAGATGATTCATTTACTCAGGGAAAAGCAGGAGGCGGGAATTAAAATTGTTATTGTCACATGGAAGCCGGACAGCTATGGATATGGAGACAGTGCATACTGGCTGGAGTTACAGGAACAGATGCGAAAGGCAGGATTCGAAATGAATCTCGTGGAAGATTACTGCGAACATTATTGCATTATAGACCGTCAGGTAGTCTGGTACGGAAGTATGAATTTTCTCGGGAAAGAGGATGCGGAAGATAATCTGATGCGTATTGCAGATGGGAAGATTGCAAACGAACTGCTCGAAATGACATTTGGAAATGAAAAATATCAGGGAGTGTCGCTCGATCATCTAATTTGATGATTGAGCGATGCCCCTATGCGTTTTCCCCAATCCGTCCTGCTTTAGACGGATTGGCATATTTGGAAGTCTTATACCAATGGGCTCATCTCTCCCTCACAGAATAAGCTGAGTCTGTGGAGTGCTCTGGTACAGGCGACATATAAAAGGTTTTTGTCATCTTCATCATGGTAATTTTGACTGTCTGCATCACAAATTAAGACGGCGTCAAATTCCAGTCCTTTTGACAGATATACCGGTATAATGAATACGCCCTGTAAGTCTGCGCCGCTTCCGTTACGAATCAACTGTATATCCAGTTTATGGTTTATTTTTTCAAATAAGTGGATTGAATTTTTTTCGGTTTTACAAATTAATCCGATTGACTGCAGCCCTTTTTCCTGGCATAATTTTACTTCTTTAACAATCTTATCAATAAAGATTTCGGAATTATCCGCTGTGAATACCTCTGGGCTATCGCCTTTCCGATTAAAACTCTTGATCGCTGCACTGCGTTCAATGAATTTTAAACTGAAATTTAAAATTTCATTCGTACAGCGGAAACTTTTGTCCAGCATAATGAGAGAAGAATTTTTCTTATTCAGTATTTTTTGAATTTGTTCATATAAAAATATATCCTCTCGTTTTGCAAGGGTTTGGTTCATATCTCCTAAAATTGTAAATTTGGCATTTGAAAATAATAAGCTGAATATTTCATATTGGAGCGGGTAGTAGTCCTGCGCTTCATCAATGACTACCTGCTTGATGTTCTTATATTCATTAGTTCCGTATATTTTCAAATACAAATAAGCGATTGCTATTGCGTCATCATAGTGCAGGGGGCCTGTTTCCAGATTTTTTCTTGTATACGTCCATATTTTATTAATGTTCTCTGGCGGCTCATTATTTTGCAGCAGGCTGTGAAAGTAAGCTTCGTTGTTAAATAATATTTTATACAGTGTAACGATATCGATTTTTATAAATTTCTGTATTTCCTGTTTTACTGAGTTTTTTTCTGCTTTATGCCCTCTCCCCTTTCCTGTTCCAAATATGAGTTCCAGAACATGATCTTCCAGTTGTTCTAACTTTATGCCCAATGGTGTGTCTGCTCTCCCTGAGATTTTGTCCTTTAGAGTCTGCCTGCGTACAACACATTTTCCCTCATAATATATATCATCAAATTTTATCCATTGATACGGTATATCCCTAAGGAATTGGTCCAGTATTTTTAAAAAAGGTCTGGATGTTTTAAATTCAATACTATTTTTTAAAATTTCTTTGTATTGTGGATGAACAATTAAATCTTCTAAAAAATCATTCCTCGATTGAATTTTTCGTCCTTTTAATATTGTGTTAAGTATATCTTCAAAAACGACAGAAATAACATTATCTTCTCCCAATTCGGGCAACACATTGGAAATGTATTGTTCAAAGATAGAATTTGGGGAAATGATCATAATATTATTCGCGGACAACTTTGTCTGTAAACCTTGATACATAAGATAAGCAGCCCGGTGAAGTGCAATAGACGTTTTACCGCTTCCTGCCACGCCCTGTACCATCAGCAGGTCATTTTCCATATCTCTGATCACAACGTCCTGTTCTCGTTGTATTGTTTCGACGATCGCTTTCATCTTAGCGGTGGTATTCTGTGATAATAGTTGTCTTAAAAATTCATCAACGATCTGCATGTCTGTATCAAAAAAGTATTCCAGCGTTCCGTTTTCTATTTCATATTGGCGTTTCAAATCGAGTTCACCTGTTACCCGCCCGCATGGAGCGTCATAAAACGCTTTTCCTTTCATGAAACGATAAAAAATACTGGCGACCGGCGATCTCCAATCATAAACATACATTTCCTGATAACTGTTTTTTCGTAGAGAAGAACGTCCAATATATATTTTTTCAAATTCGTCCTCATCATCAAATTTAAAATCAATCCGGGCAAAATAGGGTGATTTTATCATGTTTTCCAGCAAAAGTATTTTGCGTTCTTCTTCTTCATAATCTATAATTTTGTCTGTAACAGGGTTGATATATTGGCTTAATTCGGCAAGTGCCTCAAAATCGTCCGAAGACCATAGGTTTGTAATGCCATGTACTGTGTTTTCTCGTATTTCTTTTTTGGCTTCAATAATTTCCGATTTCTTTTTTTCAGCTGTTTCTTTGGCTTGTTTTAGCTGCTCTTCGGCTAAAGATATAGTCCGTTTTAATCTTTTTTCTTCGTATTCTCTTTCTGGCTGATTGTTCCCCATAATAACTGTGCCCTCCCTTAATAAAAGCAAAGAAAATTTTTACTGAAACATTGTCAGGCTAGTTTAGCATATGTCAGCCTATATAAACAGTCTTGTATTCATGGAATCGGTATGATATTATAATAATGGGAAAGCGATAATGCCCAGGGGGTTCAAGGATTTTCTATTCCGACACAGCAATCTCGATCTGCATGATATAATCCTCCACCCGGTCGATGACTGTTTCGTTGATTCCTTTTTCGTAGGAATAGCCGGACAGCGTTAGACCATTTCTGCGGGCATATTCGAGGATTTCCTGATACCGCATGGGAAGTTTATCCCAGCCCCCTTTGTGGAAGGCGAGCAGGTATTTTCCTTCCGGTTGTATATGCAGGCCGCTTTTATGGGTAAGGAAGGGGATTTCAATGAACAGTTTGGAATAGTCATCGAAATTGCCGCTTTGCAGGCTTGCGACGGATATCATGGAACCATAGGAAGCGTCATGCAGACGACCGAGCCGGTGTCTGGAAGTTTCTGCTGTGATCAGTTCCACTTCTTCTTCAAAAGTAACATCTTTGTCTATGTCTACCGTCACCAGACAGCGTTCTTCTTTTTCCACAATACTGATTTTCGATAAGTCCATATTCAGAAGAGTGACCATGTTCTGTCGGTGGTTGGATAACGTTTTTCTGACTGCCTGTAAATGTATGAGCTGTAAGTCCAGCGCCGCGATTTTTTCGTCCAGAAGGCATTTCAGGTTCTCGGCGGAGCGGTCTTTCATGAACGCCTGTATTTCCGTGATGGATACGTCCAGTTCACGCAGCAGGAGAATTGTTTCCAGTATAGGGCTTTGGTGGTAATTGTAGCAGCGGTATCCGTTTTCCGGGTTGATGGCGGCCGGCTTGAACAGACCGATTTCATCATACCACATCAAAGTTTTTTTATTTATGCCGTGAAGCGCGGCGAACTGTCCGATAGTAAGCAATTTGTTTTTTTCGCTCATCTTTTCATCTCCCGAAATAATAATTTTCTGATTTGCTATTGACCGTACTGTTACTGTACGGTCTATCATACTATACGAAGGTGACAAATACAAGGCGGAAATTTGAATCGGGAGGAAGAGGAATGGAAAACCAAAATGTCTATTTAAAGCCTGTAACATTGAAAAATATTTTGAAATTTGCCGTGCCTACGATTGCAATGACGGTGTTCATGTCTTTTTATACAATGGTTGACGGCCTGTTTGTATCGAATCTGATCGGAACAAATGCGCTTTCAGCGATCAATCTGACGGCGCCCATCATTCAGCTTGTTACGGCCATTTCTACCATGCTTGCTACAGGGGGAAGCGCGGTCATTATGAAAAAGATGGGGGAGGAAAAGTGTGAAGAGGCGAAAGAGGATTTTACCGCCCTGATTCTGGTGAATGTGCTGGTGGGGGCTGTCATGTGCATCCTCGGATACATGGTGATGGACTGTATCTTTGCGGGAATGAATCTTTCGGCGGACGTGGAAGGGTATTGTGTGGAATATTTAAGCCGTTATCTGCTGTTTACGATTCCAATCCTGCTGATGAACAACTTTACCCTGTATATGATAGCAAGTGAGAAGGCAGTGCTGTCTCTGGTCTGTTCTGTAGCGGGCGGTGTCCTGAATATGGTGCTCGATTATGTATTGATTGCAGGATTTTCTATGGGAATCAGTGGCGCGGCAGTTGCAACAGGATTAGGATACTCTGTGACGGCAGTTGTTGGTCTGGTAGTCTTTTGCGGGAAAAAGAGTCTCCTGCATTTCAAAAGACCGGTATTCCGGTTCAGAGTTCTTATAAAGGCCGCGTCAAATGGATGCTCGGAGATGGCGACTGCACTTGTTACCGGCATTATTACGATGATGTTCAACTGGACGATGCTTTATTATGTTGGAGAGAATGGCGTTGCGGCTGTCACCATCATCATGTATGTATTGATGTTCGTCAGTTCTCTTTATACGGGGTATTCCTACGGGGTGGCTCCCATGCTGAGTTTTTATCATGGGGAACAGAATTGTGAGAAGCTGAAAAAGCTGGCAGGAATCAGCCTGAAAGTGTTCGCATTGATTTCTGTTGTAACGGTTGCGGCTTCTTTTCTGTTGACAAAGCCGTTAGTGTCTGTCTTTGCCCGGCCGGACGATCCGGTCTATGACCTGGCGGTGACAGGGAACAGGATATGTTCGGCCGCGCTGCTTTTTATCGGATTTAATATCTTTGCCAGCGGGTTGTTCACCGCATTGTCCAATGGGATAGTCTCTGCCGTGCTGGCCTTTTCCAGATCGTTTGTGTTCATGCTGATCACGATGCTCGTCCTTCCGAGATTTCTGGGTGTGAACGGTATCTGGCTGGCCACGCCGACGGCAGAGCTGATGGCATTTGCTTTATCAATTTTCATGTTCTTGAAATACAGAAAGCGGTATGGATATTAAGGGACTGCCATAGCGGCAGACAGAGACTACTTGTATAATCCGACCAGATAGTCTCTTACTGTCTGCCGCAGGCAGTTGTGTGCCATATCGGCTTCGCCGAAAGATGCTTTCAGATTTTCTGCATAGCCGGCGCCATATTCCGCGGTCAATTTCTCCTGAAATGCTTCCATATCAAGTGTAAGTCCGGCGCTTTCAAAAACGGCCTGATAAACAAGATCTTCCTTTACATCCTCTTTTGCCCGTTCTGTCAGTTCTTTTTCATATGCAATTTCATTCTCTATATCATTTCCCATGTTATCTTCATATTTCAAAAGTGATTTTTTGATCTGAAGATAATCTTCCGGGTAGGAAACAACGTCGGAGTTCTCCATCATATAATTGGTAAGATATTCTCCCAGATGCGCTTCATAAAAATCGTTTTCCACCTTGGCACGGTATTGTTCAGCGGTAGAGACGCCCTCGGTCTCGGCAAGATTCTGCGCTACAAATTCATCGGTGAGTTCCGGCGTCACCATGATGCCATGGACAGTTACGGCAAAGCTTGCATCTTTGCCTGCTAACTCCGCATTCCGATAATCTCCGGGAAAAGTAACTTCCACGGTTAATTCCTCTCCCGGCCGGCGGCCGATGAGCTGTTCTTCAAAACCTTCAATAAAAGTACCTGAACCGATCGTCAGATCATACCCTGCATTTTTGCTGCTGCCGCCTTCGAATGCCACACCGTCAACCGTGCCGTCAAAATCGATATTTACGACATCACCGTCTGCAATTTCCAGATTCTCATCCGTACTGAGCGCTTCGTAGGATGCGAGAAGCTGATCGATCCGATTCTGGACTTCTTCATCCGTTGCAGCGACCGCATCGTCCGGCACGGAAATATTCTGATAGTCGGCCAGCGTAAGAAGCGGCAGAGCCTCAACGTTCTCGATCGTGCCGTCAGGCGAAAGTCCTGCGCTGTAATCGGAAGCAGGCGTTGTCCGAATCGCCATGGTATAGACCTGTTTTCCGATGACACCCAAAACAGCCAGAAGTATGACCGCTATGACTGCAATACCGCTTGTTTTTGTCAGCCGTTTCTTCTGCTGTATTTTTTCGACCTCTTTTCTGCGCGCCTCCCGTTTGGCTTTGCTCTTGCTCATGCTTGTTTTTTCATCCATTCTATTTATCCTCTTTTCTTTTTGTTTCATTTCATATTGTACAAGTTTAAAATAGAAAAGTGAAGTAATTATGTAGATTTTGTGTCTAAATTGTGTACGAATCTGTATCGCTGAGTACCGATGTGCTTAAAAAGGGAGATTATGGTGTATATATTCGTAAATGTCCTTGCTTTTCACTTACCGGCACTTACCGGAACGTATCTCATATTATATTGACAAAGATACGGGAAAAGGAGTATACTGAAAAGAAAGTTAGCGGAGGCTAACAGCATTGGGGGAAGGCTGATTATGAAAAAGAGAAGAACAAGGGGAATTGGTATCCGTACAAAAATTTTATTTCCGACAAGTATGGCAATCATCTTACTATGCGTCGTTATGGGGGTGAACTCCTATCAACGGACCAAAGAGGGCCTGATTGAGATGGGAGTTGAAGAGGCGCAGATGGCGGCAGCCATTTCCACAAAAGTCATCGATGCCGATCTGATAGCAGGGCTGTCGGCGGAGAATGTAGGAAGTGAGACGTATAACGCATTGCTCGATGCGATGTTTGATGTTAAGCGGGATTGCGGTATTCAATATCTCTATACTTTGTATACGGATGGAAATAAAGTATATTATGGAATCGATGCGGACGATACGGAAAGCGTCAATGATTTCGGAACTGTTTTCGAAGTATCGTATCAGGAATTAAAATCTGTTTTTGAAGGGAAAATGTATGTGCAGGATTATATCGATTCTACCGAAGATAGCGATCTGATCACGGCATATATGCCTCTTGTTGACAGCAGCGGAAAGACAGTGGGCATTGTCGGCTGCGATTATGACGCATCCGGCGTGGTAGAGCGGTTAGCGCTGGCATTGGCGCGGGTAATACAGATTTCTGTCATCTGCCTGTTTATTGCGCTTATTGTTCTCAATCTCATGGTAGGTAAAGTGATAAGAAGGCTTCGCAAAGTGGACGGCAAAATTTATGAACTGGTACATAACGAAGGTGATCTGACGCAGACACTGGATGTCCATACAGGCGACGAGATGGAATTGATTGCGGAAAATGTCAACGAACTGCTTCGGCATATACGGGAAATCATGTTGAACATATCCGAGAACGCGGAGCATTTAAAGGAGTCTTCCCGGACGGTCTCGAGTAGATTGTCAAATGCTGAAACGGAGATTACCGATGTTTCTTCCGTGATGGAAGAGATGAGCGCGGCAATGGAGGAATCCAGCGCTTCGCTGGATCAGATTAACGAGTCCATCGGTCAGATTTTTGAATCGATAGAGAGCATTTACGAACAGGCCGAAAGCGGAAGAGTTTCTTCTGACAAAATTATGAAGACCGCTTCGGAAGTCTATAGCCGGGCCATAGAAGAAAAACAGGATGCGGCGCGTCAGGTCGCTGATATGGCGGCATCTGTTCAGCAGAAGATTGAGAAATCCAAAGATGTCGAGGCAATCAGGGAACTTACAAAGAATATTATCAGTATCACCGAAGAGACGAATCTTCTGGCATTAAATGCGAGTATCGAGGCTGCACGGGCAGGAGAGGCAGGCAGAGGCTTTGCAGTGGTCGCGGATGAAATCGGGAAGCTGGCGGCAAATTCTGCGGCATCCGCTACGGAGATTCAGAAAGTGACCGATGAAGTGATTCATACGGTGGATGAATTGGCAGCAGAAGCGGAAGGAATGATCACGTTTATGAATAAGACCGCAATAGGCGGTTATGAAAAGCTGCTGGAAACCAGCAAGAGCTATCAGAACGATGTCGGGGATATGGACGGGATGATGCAGCATTTCGCGATGGAAAGTGAGCAGCTGAAGATGAACATGGATGAGATCAGGCTCGCTTTGGACGACGTAAAAACCGCAGTGAGCGAAAGTGCTTTAGGAGTAACGAATGTAACGGAAACTGCCGTAAAACTGACAGGGAACGTAGGTGATATCGGAAAAGAGGCGGATTCTAATCTGGAGATTGTTGACAGACTGAACGATGAGGTCGGAAAATTTAAATTATAAGAAACTCTTACCTGGACATGCCATATTATGTTGAATGGAATAAAAGATAACAGGCAGACCGCCGCTATGAGTCGGATTCATAGCGGCGGTCATTGTCTATGATTGCATTTCGTAAATGATTATATTATATTGGTAACAGTAAAGTTACCAGATGCTAAATTCAAACGTCCATTGGAGCGGATAGATCGGAGGTAAAGAAATATGCGGAAAATCAGTTTATTTATTGCGATGAGCCTGGACGGATATATTGCGGATTGTAAGGGCGGTGTCGATTGGCTGGAAGGACAGGGCGGCGATCATGAGAATGTTGACAGCTATTCAGAGTTTGTGAAGAATATTGATACGATCTTGATGGGTTGGAATACTTATCATCAGATTGTTACCGAACTTTCTCCGAAAGAGTGGATATATAACGATTTTACAACTTATGTGATTACGCATAAGGAGCATGCTTCCACTGAAAAAATCCGGTTTACAGACAGCAGTCCTGTTGATCTGGTAAAAAGGTTAAAAACAGAAAACGGAAAAGATATCTGGATATGCGGCGGAGCGAATCTTGTTGGGCAGTTAGTGAACGAGGATTTGATCGACTGTTATTATATTACGGTGATTCCGACGCTCTTAGGCTCCGGTATTCGGCTTTTTGAAAATGCAGTGCATGAGATTAAGTTGAAATTACTCCGTACACAGTCTTATAATGGGATGATCGATTTAGTTTATATGCGAAGATAAAGGAGGCCAGACCATGTTATTCATACAATATCCAAAGTGTTCCACTTGCCAGAAGGCTAAAAAGTGGCTGGAAGCGCATAATATTACCTATACAGACCGTCATATTGCCGATAATAAACCTTCTTATGACGAATTAAAAGAGTGGCATCAAAAAAGCGGACTGCCGCTCAGAAAATTTTTTAATACAAGCGGATTGCTGTACAAAAACATGCAGTTAAAAGACAAGTTACCTGCGATGAGCGAGGAAGAGCAGTTAAAGCTTCTTGCGACGGATGGAATGCTTGTAAAGCGGCCGATTATCGTAGATGACCATAAAGTGCTTGTGGGATTTAAGGAAGCGGAATGGGAAGAAAAGTTATATATTTGCGGAGTTTAAACGACGGATAGATTTCTTTTAATACAAAGAAAGGCGATAATATGCTGAAAATTACCAAAATCGCACTCGGAAGCGTTGCCGCCATATTGCTTGCCAATGCGCTTGGGTTAAACAATAGCGCGTCTGCGGGAATTATCACGCTTTTAACGATTCAGGATACGGCCAGGGAAACCATTACGATTTCAATCAAGCGGATTCTGGCATTTCTGCTGGCAGTCATTCTTGCATATGCTGTATTTCATCTTGCCGGATACCGGGTGCTTTCTTTTGGTATCTTTCTGTTCCTGTTTGCTGCCTGCTGCAAGCCGCTGCATCTTAGCAATGCCGTCTCCACCAATGCGGTACTTGTTTCGCATTTTCTGACGGAAGCGGATATGTCATTCTCGCGAATTGGAAATGAAGCTCTGCTTTTATGTATCGGTGCGGGAATCGGCACACTGTTAAATCTCTATATGCCGGGCAAGGTAAAAGAAATCCGCACGATGCAGCGTATCTTGGAAGAAGATATGAGGAATGTGCTTTTTCGCATGGCGGAATGGATACAGAAAGAGGATAAATCAGATTACACGGGTACCTGTTTTGACAGGCTTTTTTCAGATGTTTCGACAGGTAAAAAACGGGCGTCTGCCTATATGAACAATACATTTTTTCAGGAATCGGAATATTTTATTGCTTATATGAATATGAGGGGGCAGCAGTGTGTCGTCTTACAGGAAATTTATAAAAGGATCATGAGTATCTATACGGTTCCGCCCCAGACGGAGCAAATTTCCGCGTTTATCCATGAAATCGGCATTTCTTTTGCCGAATACAATAATGCAAAGGCTCTGCTTGAGAAACTTTCCATGCTGCTCCAGCAGATGAAAGACTCGCCGCTGCCTGTAACGAGGGAAGAATTTGAGGACCGCGCTCTGCTCTATTCTGTTTTGATGGATTTGGAGTATTTTTTACAGTTAAAAAAGGATTTTGCGGATGCCCTTACGAAAGAACAGGTTCGGAAATATTGGGAGAATGCCCCGACCGGGGAGTATGCGTGTGACGGATGACAATGATGGGATTACAGAGTAACAGGGAGCCCACTCGTGAACACTTTGCTTGTATGTTTATACTGGCATGAAAGGTCAAACTTGTCTACTTTTTCTTAAAGATTCTTCTAAGAAATCTGCTAAACTGTGAATATCTGAAAAATGATAGGTATTAAGCAGTTTTTGAAAATCATCAATATGTTGTTGTTTTAGATTTATAGCGGTTTGAAGCATTGAACGATTGTTTTTCAGTTTTTCGATGTATTGAATTTTGCTGTTCTACGAAAATGGTGATTTTCATTGACATGTTTTAGAAAATATAAGTGAATTGGATAAAAGATAAAATTGTCCGGTCTATAATGACCCATAACTATGTAAATATTTGACTATAAAGAGAGTATCATTTCAAAGAGAGGATGTCAATATGGGTTTTATACATCAACACCAGTGTATTTTTTTACACCTAGCAGTTTTTAACTGTAATATTTTCGGGGCTAAGTTTTTTAGATAAAACACCACTTGACTTTCAAATCTTACGAGTGTAATATTTATGGAGTATATACATACCTGCCGCATCCATTTTTTACCCCTAAATATTACAAGCGTAATATTTAAAGAATAAAACATCTATGCAGAACCACAAAAGTCTGAGAATCAGCATAAAAGAACGAGGAGGAATCGCATATGTCATGGAAAAGGATAGCCCAGTTCTGGAAAAATACTCCAAAAACAACGGAGACGACCGATAAAAAACCACATGCAAGACTTTTTCTGTTACAGGGAGCGCTCGTGCTCATCTTTGCGGTTCTGCTACACCGCCTGTGGGAATTGCAGATTGTGAACGGGCCGAAATACGCGGAAGAATTTGAACTGAAAACGACCAGAAGCATAAGGGACGGAAGCCTGCGGGGAAATATTTACGACCGCAACGGAGAAGTTCTGGCGTATAACAAACTGGTCTATACGGTCACGATGGTGGATAACGGAGACTATTCTTCCGGGCGGGAACGCCAGCTGGGATTGAACGGCATGATCTACAAAGTGTTAAAAAAACTGGAAGAGAACGGGGAGCAGCTGAATAATGAATTGAAAATTGTCGTCGGGCCGGACGGCGGCTATGAGTATACCGTGACGGGCAAGACATTGGAACGGTTTAAAGCGGATATCTTCGGGGAAGCGGACCCGGCTGATATGAGTGAAGAACAGAGCGGCATGAGCGCCGACGAGATGGTGCGGTTTCTGGCGGGAAACGACAGGTTTGCTCTTTACGGAGAAGGTAAAAAGGCGTATTCTGCAGAAGAGTTACAGATGCATGGATTGCCGGCGGCATATACGGAGGAGGAAGTTCTGGCGATTGTGGGAATCCGGTACATGCTGTCGCTTAACGCATATCGGAGATATGTTCCGGTCACGCTGGCAGGGGATGTATCGGAAGAGACCGTGGCCTATATTAAGGAAAATAATGAATGCCTGTCGGGAATCGATATCGGGCAGGAGTGGGAACGCGTCTATGAAGGTGGAGAAGCTTTTTCGCATATCCTGGGGTATGTGGGTAAAATATCGGCGGAAGAACTGGAAGCCTATGAAGGCTCTGCCAAAGCGTATACAGTGGATTCCATCGTCGGAAAAACGGGAATAGAGCAGTATCTGGAAGAAGAACTGCAAGGGGTTGACGGAGAGCGGCATTTCATCGTCAATAATGTGGGAAAGGCCGTCGGAGAAGAAACGATCATCCGTGAATCGGTCAGCGGCCGGGATGTATATCTTTCCATCGATAAAAATCTGCAGACAGCCGTGTATCACATTTTGGAGCAGAAGCTGGCGGATATCCTGGCGGCGAACCTGATCAATGCAAAGGCGTTCGACAAGACGGGTCTTGCGGATGCGAAAGAAATCCGCATTCCGATTTATGATGTTTACATCGCCTTATTCGAAAATCAGGTCATTCGGACAGAGGATTTCTACCGTTCCAATGCTACGGAATTGGAGCGGTCGATTGCAGAAGTATGGGAAAACGAGCAGGAAGCGGTGCTCGAAGCGCTAAGGCAGGAACTGTTAGAAGGCGATACCGGCTATTGCGACCTGTCGGCCCAAATGCAGACGTATGAATCCTATATCGTGGATGCGTGCGGATTGTTGGAGGATTCGCTTATTGATTCAAATAATGCGGTGTACAGCAGGTGGAAAAACGGCGGGGATATCAGCATAAAAGAATTTCTGCTTTATGCGATTGAAAGCGGCTGGCTCAGGACGGATGTGCTCGATTTCGCCAAACGGTATTTCACGACAGAAGAGATGTACGGATTACTGGTGGAGTACATTGAAGAAAGATTAAAGAACAGCAGCGCATTGAAAAAGATGCTTTTCCGGTATATGATTCTGGAAGATAAGATTTCCCAAACGGATATTTGCATGCTTCTGTATGACCAGGGGATTTTGCCGGCTACGGACGAGGATTATGAGAAACTGCTGGCGGGAAAGACGGATGCTTTTTCCTTCATGAAAAAGAAGATAGAGCAGTTGGAGATAACGCCGGCTCAGCTGGCGCTGGACCCGTGCTCGGCGTCGGCGGTCGTGGTACAGGAAGGGACCGGAGAGGTTCTGGCCTGCGTTTCCTATCCGGGGTATGATCACAATCGTCTGGCAAATCAGATGGATGCGGAATATTACAATCGGCTGCTGGCGGATAAGTCATTACCTTTGTATAATCGGGCAACACAGCAGCTGACCGCGCCGGGTTCTACGTTGAAGCCGATTACTATCATTGCGGGGCTGCAGGAGGGCGTCATTTCCCCGGACACTTCCGTATTCTGCGACGGGACATTTGATAAAGTAGAGCCGCCTTTAAGGTGCTGGCTGCATTCCGGGCATGGAAATGTGCTCAACGCATCGACCGCATTACAGTTTTCGTGTAATGACTATTTATGTGAGATATCTTATCGCCTGGGCCTGAAAAACGGCACCGTATACGATGATGCGCTGGCCTTGGACTGTCTGCGGGAATATGCGGCATTATTTCATCTGGATGAAAAATCGGGAATCGAGCTCGACGAATCCATGCCGCATATAACGGACGCATATGGAATACCATCGGCAATCGGCCAGGGAACCCATAATTATACGACTGTCCAATTGGCGAGGTATGTCAATTCGATTGCCTCGGAAGGTGATGTCTTTTCTCTTTCGCTGGTAAAAGGAATCGCGGATGCGGGCGGCGTGCTGGAAGAGAAGAGCATTGTGCCGGAGAGCCGGATTGAACTGCCGGATATTGTGTGGCATACGGTAAAAGCAGGAATGCTCCAGTATGCACAGAATAATTCCGCATTAAAAGACATGGAAGTCCCGGTCGCAGGAAAGACAGGAACCGCGCAGGAGTCAAAACGCAGGCCGGACCACGCATTATTTGTCGGGTATGCCCCTGCGGACAGGCCGGAAATTACCGTTGTCGTGCGGATCGCAAACGGATATGCTTCCGGCAATGCGGCCGCCGCCGGAAGAAGTATCTTTAACGATTATTTTGGAATAAAATAAAAGAGGAGGAAGCGCGATGAATCGCAGAAGAAAGAAAAAAACTGCCTATGTGCTGTCGTTTTTTCTACTGATTACAGTTATCCTGTCCGGTTGTTCCGGTCATGGTGAGCAAGTATCTGAAAAAGCATATGAGGAAGACTACCCCGATGGGATAGTTGTAAACGAAGAACGGGAAAACGAAGCTGTTTCTTCGGATGAACTGTCCGAAGAAGAACTTTACGGAAAGGAAGTGACGACATCCGAACAGCCCGAAGAAGCCTTTTACGGAAAGGAAGTGACGACATCCGAACAGCCCGAAGAAGTCCCTTCCGCAAACGAAGCGCCGGCGGTGGAAATCATCGAAACGGACTGGTCGCAGTACTTCGGCGGCCTGAACGGCGCCGCGGTCGTATATGACAGTTCAGAAGGAACCTGTATGATATATAATGAAGAACTGGCAATGACCAGAAGGTCTCCCTGTTCTACCTTTAAAATCATTTCGTCTCTCCTTGCGCTGGAGAACGGCATCCTTGACCCGGACGACTCCGTGCGCGCATGGAGTGGGGAGATATTCTGGAATGAAAACTGGAATCGGGACATTGGTTTTGCGGACGCGTTTCAAACTTCCTGCGTCTGGTACTTCCGGGAAGTCATTGATGAGATTGGTAAAGACAGGATGCAGGCCGGATTGGAAAAAATTTCCTATGGGAATTGCGATATTTCCGACTGGGAAGGACGGCTGAATACGAATAATAACAATCGGGCCCTGACCGGATTCTGGATTGAATCGTCGCTCCAAATCTCCCCCAAGGAACAGACAGAGGTAATGGCGCGTATCTTCGGAGGCGATACAGGTTATGCGGCGGAAACGATAAACCGTTTAAAACAGGTCATGCTGGTAGAAGACCCCATAGTGGAACAAAATGGAACGAACCTTTCCGTTTACGGGAAAACCGGAATGGGTAAGGCGCAAGGCGTTACGGTGGATGCCTGGTTTACGGGCTTTGCCGGGACACCGGCGGGAAATCTTTATTTCTGCGTGTATCTCGGCCAGACGGACGGAATGGATGTAACCAGTTCGGCCGCAAAAGAAATCGCGCTCCGGATTCTGGCGGATTACCATTCCTGATTCCAGATAGCCAAATCCGATAAGATGGAGAAAGTAAGTTCCGTGGCGGCCGTGCTCGTAGCGTCGCCTGCCTTCTGAATATTGGTTGCAAAAAAGTAAGTGTGCCCGTCTTTTTCCAGAAAACCGACGAACCACCCGGAAACATTCCGCTCGCCCGATGCTTCTGTTCCGGTTTTTCCATAGAAAGTGCCTTCGGCCGTGGAAAAAAGGCAGATAGAATTTTTAACGGTCTCGATGGTCTCCGGAGCGAACTGAAATTCGTTATTATACAATTTCTGCAGCATTTCGACCTGTTCGACGGGAGAGATTTTCAGGGATGAGGTCAGCCAGTAAGAGGCGGTATCCCCGTTTACCTGTTGGTTGCCATAACCGATTTTCTGTACATAATCCTTGATGGCGGACATGCCGAGCCGTGCATCGATTGCCTGAAAGTACCAGTTGACGGAATGCTGCATGGCGGATTCCAGTGTCTGGTCGGCGTTCCAGGTATCGAATCCGTTCTTCTGCCCATTCCAGGAAATCTGCGAATGTTCAGGCGTGATAACGCCGGAATCAAGCCCAGCCAGAGCGATATAGATCTTGTAGGTAGAAGCAGGGGTGATGCGCGTAACAGCCTGCTCCATATTATAAATCTGCCAGGAATCCGCCGTCGCATCATACAGGACAAAACTGCCGTCATACCCGCCGAAATCCGTACGCAGATCGAGGTATGTGATGTCCTTATCTTTCGTGTCAAAATAATAACGTTCCCGGTCGGCAGCCTGTATGGACAGGACAGGGACAAATCCCAGTAAAAAAACGGCAATGAGCGCATAGGAAAAAATGCCGCGCAGTTTTTTCCGAAAAGTCACAGGATGATAATTTACAATATTCAGAATCCGCTTCTGCATCTGCGCCATGCTTCCGCTGATGCCGGAGGCGAACGGAAACGGCATAAGAGATATCTTTTCGGCAAAGTTGATCAGCGTGCTGCCGTATTCTTCGTAAGAATCCTCTTCTAACATCTTTAAAACGGATGTGTCACAGGCAATTTCCCTGTCATTGCGCATTTCTTTCAGCGCGTACCAGACAAAAGGGTTGAACCAGTAGATTACAGAGGCAAGATTCATCAGATGATTTGCCAGAGCATCTTTGTGCTTATAGTGCTGCAGTTCATGCAGTAAAATATATCGTATGTCCGCGGCGCGATAGCCGGAGATGAGATGAATCGGCAGATAAATGCACGGTCTGAAAAGTCCGACGATGACAGGAGATCTTAAAAAAGCCGTGCTGTAGACAGGGATGTCTTTTCTAATCTTCATCTCGTCCAGACAGCCGCGGTAGATGCCGTTGACTTCCTGATTCTGTAGTGGAAGCGCGGATTTTTTCAAAATATTTAATCGATGCTTTGCTTTCAGCAGGAAAAAGGCCATGCACAGAATACCCGCAATCCATAGGATGAACAGAACAAGTCCTAGCGTTGAAGGTGTTTTCTGACTGACCGAAATAGTCAAATCATTCATCCAGTCTGCGGTACCGGATTGATAAAGGGCGGATGCCTGACCGATAGCGGATTTTGCAGGAACAGCGCTGTTCTGGACATTTCCGAACCATGGAAAAAGATCCGGAAAACTCCCTGAGTGAACCGGCAGAAACGGAACGGCCAATAACCCGAACAGCAGAAACCACAGGTGATACCGCATCCGGCTCGTAAGTTCATTTCGAAATAAACGCCTCGCCGCAAAAAGAAATCCAATGACCATGCAGATAAAAAGGTTGCAGAATAAAAAGCGGACCATAAAATTCGCCATTATAATAACCATGCCTTTCTCTAATTTTCTCTTTTTTTATCCCCTTTGGAGAGAAGAGAGCGGAGCGTGTCGATTTCCGATTCCGACAGCCTGTCATTGTCAATGTAGGCGGACAACATGGATGCGATATTGCCATCGTAGAAACGATTCAGAAAAGAAGCGCTTTCCTGACCGATGTAATCACTTTCCTTTACGAGCGGGGTATAGACGAATACCCGGCTCTGCTTTTCATAAGAAAGAACCCCTTTTGTCACAAGACGTTTGATCAGGGTCTGTATCGTTTTCGGATTCCAGGTCGTTGTTCTGACCAGCCGCTCCGTTATTTCGTTGGTGCTGATCGGCGCATACTTCCATACGACCTTCATGACTTCAAATTCCGCTTCCGAAATCTGGGGTAAAGCTGCCACTGTGAATTCCTCCTTCAAATATTACATCTGTAATAAAAATATTATAGCGTATTCCTGTAAAACTGTCAATTTGGAAAGGAATGCAGATAGTGCCGGACAGAAAGAGGGTTACAGTTCACGGCCATCGGGCAGGACGGTGTATGGTTCCTTTGAAGGCACGCTTTCGCTCCGCGAAAAGCAGCAACGGATGCTAAGCTCGTGAGGAACCTCGCTAAGCACCGGCGCTTTTCAAGGGCCTTCGCAGGAACCATACACCGTCCTGCCCGATGGCCGTGAACCGTGAACGTGAATTGCAAA
>CAMWXB010000070.1 GCA_947178125.1 uncultured Lachnospiraceae bacterium
TTTGGGCGCAAGCACAAACTTGCGGTTGAAAAATCTTTGATTTTTCAACCTATTATAGCAGAAGGAATTTGGTCAGGGCCACCGCCTGAAAGCGGCAAAAATGCCACCGGGAAATGTCCTCTACAGGCATTCTCTCCAAATGCTTCGGACAGTCATGATTTTTCACAATACAAAAAGCGCAGGCACTCTCACCTGCGCTTTCCTTCCTCTATACCGACGGCCGTTAGCACATCATCATTAATTGAGCATAGAATAACCAAACGAATTGGCAAAAGCATCTATCGGCTTCTTATCCTTACATAAAGCACATTCCTCCGAATTAAAGGTCTTGTAATCCGGGATATCCGCAATGCTGAATAAGGAATTGATCGGAATTCCCATAACGCTGTTCGCAGCGCTGAACACCGCACTGACACCGCTTATGGATGCACCGTAATAAGTAAGTGTCTGAACCGCCTTTGTAACCGTCCGCCCCGTCGTTGCAGTTGCCAGAAGAAGCAGAATATTCTTATCCTTGATCATTGGCAGATAATTATCGCGGAACAGCATCTGTCCGGAAGAAGAATACTCCGGTGTTATAATGTAAATCGTCTGATGGGCATTTCTGGAATAAATACCGGCTCTCGTCAGTTCCTCCGCCAGAAATGCACCGATGATATCACAGCCATCAATACATACAATCGTATCTACCACCATGGATGCCACGATCTGCCTGCTCAGTTCTTTCGCCGTCAGGGATGCTTCGCTCAGACGCGTTTTCAACGTCGTCATATCCAAAAAGTAATTGATATGGGAACTCGGCGTTACAAAATGTCCGGGGATTGCTTTTAACTCGATGTTCGGGTGATTCTTAGAAGTAATCTTAATCATTTCCTGCATATGCGTACCTCCTTCTCGTGACACAATGATATCTGTCAGAACCGTTTCCCGGTTCTCTGATATTCTTATTATACCGTCAACGAAGTCATTACGCAATCGTTTCCCCAAATCTTTTCTTTTTCTCTCTGTTATAATTCGACGGTCCCCTGGGCCGGTGCATAATTCTCTTTGGAGACACGCTCTCGCTCCGCGACAGATAATTTACGAAGTAAATTTTCTATTAAGCAAGTAGCGGTACTAAGTTCAAAAGCAGCAAAGCTGCTTTTTCACCAAGTACCGACGCTTTTCCAGGATCTCCAAAGAGAATTATGCACCGGCCCAGAGGACCGTCGAATGATTACTTCTCTAACATTCCTGTCTCAGTATCACTCTCTGCTACTCCGTAACAGCCTCCGTATACTGTGCGCCGAGCGCGGAAACCGTGCCATCCGCAAGCATTGCTTCAATTGATTTGTTAATCATATTGAGCATCTCCGTATTACCTTTCTTTACCGCGATGGCGTATTCTTCATTCTCAAAAGCAGAAGCATCTTCCACAATCTTGAGCCCTTCATTATCGTCCACATACTTCTGCGCGGTAGCGGAATCAATCACGACTACGTCGCATTTGCCGTTTACCAGTTCCATAACTGCCTCTGTGCCCTTCTTAAATGCCTCATAGGAATAGCCCATATCCTTGACACAGATTTCACCGGTATAACCCTGTACCACACAGATCTTCTTATCTGCCATATCCGCTGCAGAAGCGATATCGGAATCTTCCTTCACGATCATGACCTGTGTTGCAGTATAATAAGAAGTGGAAAAATCAGCTGATTCCTTACGCTCCTCATCGACCGTCATACCTGCGATGACCGCATCGATCTGGCCGTTCTCCAGTGCGATCAGCAGTGCATCAAATTCCATATTTTCGATTGCTGCCGTCATCCCGTTATCTTCCGCAATCTGCTTTGCGATTGCCATATCAATGCCGTCATACTGATCGATCACACCGCTGCCTGCCACGAACTCAAAAGGCGGAAATTCCGCATTGGTGCCAAATGTCAGAACCCCTTCTGTTTTCGTAGCGACCGCCTGTCCTGCATCAGCATTCGCTGTCTCCGTACCTGCCGTATTTGCTGCCTGATCTGCACCGCCTCCGCATGCTGTAAGCGCAGATACCGCCATTGCCATTGCGAGCACGAGTGCTGCTGTCTTTGTTGCTTTTTTCATAATAATCTCCTCCTGTTAATAAAAAAATTATATAGGAACCGTTTATAAGACCTTGCTTAAAAACAGTTTCGTTCTTTCATTCTGCGGATGATTGAATACTTCTTCCGGCGTGCCGCTCTCCATGACAACGCCCTGGTCGATGAACAGCACTCTGGAAGCTACCTCTCTGGCAAAACCCATCTCATGGGTAACGATCACCATGGTCATGCCGGATTTGGCCAAATCTTTCATAACATCCAGCACCTCTCCTACCATTTCCGGGTCCAGCGCCGAGGTAGGCTCGTCAAAAAGCATGATCTCCGGATTCATGGCCAACGCCCTTGCAATCGCCACACGCTGTTTCTGACCGCCGGAAAGCTGCGCCGGATAGGCATCTGCCTTTTCCGCCAGATTGACGCGCGCCAAAAGTTCCTGCCCCTTTCTGAGCGCCTCTTCTTTCGTCATCTTCTTCAACAGCACCGGTGCCAGTGTAATATTATTCATGATCGTCAGATGCGGAAAAAGATTGAACTGCTGGAATACCATGCCCATTTTCTGCCTGATGACATTGATATTGGCTTTCGGCGTATTGATCAGTTCATCATCCACATAAATTTCACCTTCCGTTACATCCTCTAACAGATTCAGGCAGCGCAGGAAAGTGCTTTTGCCCGAACCGGAAGGCCCGATGATGACCACTACCTCGCCCTGCGTGATATGTTCATCTATGCCGTTTAAGACCACCAGGTCATTAAATTTTTTATGTAAGTTCTTTACTTTGATCATAAGGCACTCTCCCTCCTATCTGACATCGGACTTTCTCAAATGTTTCTCAATCTGACGAAGCGCCAGTGTCAGAATCTTGATCAGCACATAATAGATTACGCCCGTTCCAATCAACGGCATAAATGCCTTAAAAGTCGCGCTCTTGATGAAATCGCCCGCTTTCTGGATATCCATCAGCCCCACATAACCGACAATGGCCGTTTCCTTAATCAGCACAATAAACTCATTGCACAACGCCGGAAAGATATTTTTCACCGCCTGCGGGATAACGATTCTCGTCATCGTCTGAAAAGCATTGAGCCCGAGCGACCGCCCCGCCTCCGTCTGTCCATGATCCACGGAAAGAATGCCGCCCCTGATGATCTCAGACACATAGGCCCCGGAATTCACACCGAAAGCAATCGCCGCAATGATCCATTTATCCAGATTGACCGTCGCAAAAATAACGAAATAAATGATCATGAGCTGCGTTACGGAAGGCGTACCGCGTATCACATCCGTATAGATTCCGCCGAACGCTCTGGGCAGTTTCCTTTTGGAAAGGTTGCACATCGCGATCAGCATACCGATAAAAATACCGATGATCACCGCCAGCAGGGAGACTTTGATCGTAACGCCGACACCGCTGACCAGCAGCTTATAACGATCCTCTTTGATAAAACATCTGTAAAACGTGTCGCAGAAATCAGCATACCATAGTTGCATCCCTGTCATCTGTCTTTCGTCCTTTCTTCCTGATAAAGATTGCCCATAAAGAATCCAACCCGCATTATAACACAAAGAATGCGGGTTGAAAAGCATAAATATTCATTTTATGCACGCAAATTCTTTATTTTGCACAAAGAGAACTTTCAAAAACATCGCTTCGCAATAATCTATTCCTTATCATCTATTCCTTCCTGAGCAGGTCCTCCAGAACCGCAATCCGCAGTTCGCAATCCTTAATATCATCATGAAGCGTTCTTTTTTCAAAGGCATGGGCAATTTTAACCGGCACAGTCAACCCGGAATGAATAAACCATTTCCAGATTTTTTTGAGCGAAAACAGCACCAGCAAAATTCCTGCCAGTTTCCCTTCAAAAAATTGGGCAGCCACCACTGCATAAATTCCCAAAAACAGGCATCCTACGCCTGCCACGCACCAGACTTTCCGGCTGAAAACCGGGAATATCCTCATACCACTTCAAAGAGCCTTTCAACGGCGACCTGATAAGGATTCCCACAAAAGGCACCGAAATATCTTCTCCTTTTACAAGATTTTGAAGTGCGCTCTTTGTCTCTTTATGACAGGCCATAATCTGAATATACTGGCCGCCGGCAATGGGTATCGTATAAAATCGATATTCTCTTCCGCCGTCAAGCAGGCTGCCGCATTCCCCGGAATATTTCCCCGCGCCGGCCGACTTGAGTTCTTTGACCAGACAAGTCTCTATTTCCCCCGTGGCATAACTGCCTTCCCGAAGCGTTGTTCCGTACAGTTCCGACAGCGCAGGCGCATGATGACCGCGGTAAATGGCGCCGCCGCCCTTCACAATACAAAAGATACCCGCAAGAAACAGCAATACGGACACAAAAGCTGCTTTGGAAACTTCATATGATATTCTCATTGACCCACCCGGTAAACTCTTACGCCATGAGCCGGTACCACTGCCTCAATTTTACCGGATACCGTGCGGCTTTCTTCTTTTGTCCAGAGTTCATACAATGCCTTTTCCGATGCCGCGCCCTCTGCACCGCTCCTGCCTGCGTTCCCGTCTGTCCCGGCACTGTCGTCTGAACCGCCCACTTCTGTCAGTTCATTAAGCGTCACGGAAAGCACAGCTTCCGTATCGCTGATATTAAAAAGTGCGACACACAGCCTGCCGGACCCGGTATCCTCATTTTTCCAGATAACCTGTTCTTCGCTCCGCATGATCTGCATTCCATGGCAAGTTCTTCCCATGCAGGCGAGCAGTTCCCGATTTGTCAGAAGCGACAGTGTCCACTCATCCAGCAATGTCAGTTCCGCACCGATCATGAGCGGGGAACGGAACATACACCAGAGCGTCATCATCGTTTTCTGTTCTTCTTTCGTAAAACGTGTCTCCCACTCCTGCCCGAAGCCTTTTCCAAGCTTTCCGACAGGCAGCATATCACAGTCCGGGAAACAGCCGTCCCGCACATGGTCCTGCCACAACTCGCAGCGGGCAAACATCGCCTTTAACAGGCTCCAGTCATCCCAGAAATCATCGGTAATCCGCCACATATTAGCATATTTACAATATTCCCATGCCCGCTCGATATGCGCCGGCCCGGGAGAAAGGCTGAGTACGATAGGACGGCCGCATTTTTCAATGGCACGGTGCAGCATTCTCGTCTCTTCCCATCCGAGGAACGGCTCTTCCCGATACAACCTGCTGTCACAGATATCGTCGCATTTGATATAATCCACGCCCCAATCCGCGTACATGGAAAGCAGGGAATCATAATATGCCTGCCCGTCCTTCGTATTCCGCACGCCATACATATCCGGGTTCCAGATACAGATAGAAGAAGGGTCCGCGATGCGGTTCGCCGTTTCCCCGGCGCCGATAACAGGGCAGTTCTCATGAGCGGCCTTCCGCGGAATCCCACGCATGATATGAATTCCAAATTTCAGACCGAGATTATGTACATATTCAGCCAATGGTGCGAAACCTTTTCCGCCTGCCGACGAAGGAAACCGCGCGGGACTCGGCTGTAACCTGCCATAGGCGTCCATTTCGACATCGCCGAACGGTATATACTGGAATCTGTCCCGTATCGTTCCGGCATCGTTGGAGTACCATTCGATATCCACCACCACATATTCCCATCCAAATTCCTTCAGATGCGCCGCCATGAAATCCGCATTGGCCTTTACCTGCGCTTCATTGACAGTCGTGTCATAATAATCATAACTGTTCCACCCCATCGGCGGAGTCAGTGCAAAATTGTTCTTGTCCATTGAAAAACCTCCTGTATACGCTTCATTTCAAATATCCCACACCTCATGGAGAATGGCCCGCAGGGACATTCTGTGAGGCAAACCTGTCCGCCTTGTGAGAAAGGTCCGCCGCGCGGACCATAGAAGTTCTTGACGTCTCTTCCCATGGCGAGACGTTTTTAGAACTTCTTCTCACACTTTTAGTGGGCGTAACGCCCCGAAAACTCCATGACCAGTCCGGTCAAACAAGTATCTTCATAAAGGCTGCCCGGATACACTTCTTCTATGACAAAACACACCTCCAACATTCCTTTGTTGAGCACGATAATATCGTTCTCCGGCAGAAGAAAATACTGCGGAAGCATGGTATCCTCCAATTCCAGATAAGCATACAGCCGTCCCTCAACGTACATGGCAAGCCTTTTGATACGCCCGTTTTCCTCCCATGTCTTCTGATTCTTCGCGTAACCGTTCACAATACAGACTTCCGTATAGCTGTATATGCCGTTCTGTATCGGCTCCCGGTCATCCCAGGTAATCTCCTCCCAAGGGTTATTGACCATGGAAGTATAGCTCTGACGATAGGTAATACGCTCTCCGATACCCGGTCCTTCCACGCCCTCCGCCCAGGCTGCTTCCCTGTTCTGCCGCAGTATATTTTCCGCAGTATATCTTCCGTCTGCGGAAGCAAGCTCAGACGATGCCCTGGCCTCCTGCTCAAAACCAAGACAGCCGCACCAGCTCGAGCACCCGCTCCACTGCCAGTCAGCATAACCGAAATTCGGCGCATTCACATCTTCTTCCCAGCTGCACCACTGGTCTTTCTCATAATCTCCGTCATCCCCGTAAAAAAAATTCCGTACCTCCGGCTCCAGCACAAGCGGCTCGTCATGATAATTGACAACCGGCTCTCTGGAAACAAGAACCGCCATCGTCTCAAAACCGTTCGCCTCCGCATAAGGAAGCACCGCATTTATTTTTTCTTCCTGTCCCGTTCCGTAACATAACAGAAACTGCGGAGCACAGCCTTCAAATACTTCTTTCTCCATTTCCGATTCCACATTCGGAATCAGCGCCGTCCATAATAACGGATTTTCTGCAAAAGCCCGTTCCCCTATCATCAGCGGCTTATCGGGCAAAGCAACTCTGGAAAGATGACAGTTCTCGAAAGCCCGTGCACCGATATATTCCAGATTCTCCGAAAATATGACTTCCCGAAGCCCGCTGTTTTGAAAGGCGCCTTCCCCGATACTTTTCACCGTATCCGGGAAAATCACACCGTACATCTGCTCATCCGCAAAAGCGTCCTCCGCGATTTTTCTTACCGGCATCCCGTTTATGTCGGACGGAATCAGCATAATCCACTCGCTTCCGTAACTGTTTTTGTCTCTGGATTTCTCTCGGATTTCCTCCATATACACCCAGAAATCGTCCCTGTATTCCCCGGCAATTCCGGTAATCACCAGATAAGTTTCATCCCACCAATAAACAGCATCTATCTCGTATGTAAAAAGCTGCTCCAGAAGAGGCGTTTCTGTTTCGGCTCCGGCTTTTGCTCCGAATTCTGTGCCGCCGCTCTTCCCGCCCGGACTCGGATTGTCTGCATCCGCCGTTTCGGCTGTCGTTCTGTCCTCCGATTCCTGCTTCCCGGCGTCCCCGCTCTGCTCTTCCAACACCCATTCAGCCACTACCGGCACAATCGCCTGCACATGCTCCTCTTCTTTTGACCCGCAGCCGGCACACAAAGCGGCACAGACCGCACACAGCAGCGAGCGGCGCATTAAAAAGTCCGCCTTTTTCTGTTCCATGGCAATTCCCCGCTTTCCATGTATAAAAGACATTCCCCGCAAAACCTTTAAAAGTATAAAAATTATAACATGGTATTTCCGTGATATACAAGGAGCATTCCGCTTTCCGTCCACTTTTCTGTTTACTTTTTTACAGAAGCTTTTCTGCCGTCTGCGATTACAGCAATTTCCTATCACACGAAAAAGCGCAGGCTCCACAGTCTGCGCTCTGCTCTTCTCACATAATCCCCATCAGTTTCATAAACCAGTAAATCACGCCAAGCACCCAGCTCGTAAAAATGCCATACAGAATCACCGGCCCGGCAATCGTAAAAATCTTACAACCGATACCAAATACCTGCCCTTCCTTCTGATACTCTATCGCCGGAGCGGACACGGAATTGGCAAAACCGGTGATTGGCACAAGTGCACCCGCACCGCCCCATTCCACCAGTTTCGGATAGATATTAAAACCGGTCAGCAGCACGCTCAATAACACCAGCAGCATAGAACACCACGCCCCTGCCGTGTCTTTATCCAGCCCGGCGCTGCTTGTCGCATAATTTAAAATGGCCTGCCCGATACAGCAGATAATGCCCCCCTCGAGGAACGCCTTTACCATCTGCAGGAAAAGATTGTGTGTAGGCGTTATACTTTTCACCTGCTCCTGATACTGCTGCTCTTTGACCGCTTCTGTATTCTGTTCCGTACTCATATTTTCCTGTTCCATTTTCTATTCTCCCTTCTCTTTTCATTTTCCTGCCCAACAGAAAGACTGCCCTTCTCCTAACCATATAAATAGACCGCCTGCGTAAAATAAATCAAACTGCCTGTCAGCTTTCCGAGCGCAACGGCAAGAATCGCCAGACCAAGTCCATGCCGGAATCCAATCCGCCGTGCAAAAATCGGAATCGTATTCAGCATTTCCGCAATCGCCAATGCCAGACAGCCTACAAAAATTCCGGAAAAGATGCCGAACAAAATCAGCAGAACATTTCCTATGGCCTGCCAAACTGCCTCCGTTTCTCCCCTTCCGAACAGCTGATTGGAGACCACCCACTCTCCAAGCTTTCCATAATCACTGAAAACGCTGAAAAAATCACCAGCCAGTGTCCCCAGAACAACCATTTCTTCCAATGCAAATATATGTCTTGCAATGTGCATTTTTCCCGCAAATCTTGGTATCAGCCCGACGGAGATCAAAACCGTAAATACGCCGCCCGATACGATAAATCCTGCACTTGCGCCTAGCAGTGCCAAAAAAATCTGCCTAATGAACATCCAACATTTTCCCTTCCCTGTCCGCAGTCTCAATAAGTGCCTTATTAACATCTGATTCATAAACACGCATTTCCACCTCGATCGGTGTCGGGTCTTTGGTGATACGCCTTCCGCCGATATGATTAAAAAATGTGATAATGCCGACGGCCAGCCCGATCGAATAACTGAGTTCCAATATGCTGTAACCATCGCTCGACTGCCCCATGACCATCTCATAAACTTTTGTAAATACTTCATTGATACCAATATCATTATGAAATGCCATGATCGTAAATGCAGTGCCGAAGAAACTGATCAGAGATACAAAAACAATCTTGACCATCTGCACAGGCCCCTTATGCCTGTTCACATTAATCTGTTCCACCAGTACATCAATTTCTCCCAGATTTTCCACCGTTACATTCGGAAAAGTCTTTTCGATTTCTGCAATCACCTTCAAAATGCTGATGACCTGCCTTTTGGGCTCTCCCTCTTTAAAATGATGAAGCTTGAGCGTCTTGACCTTCGCCAGAATATGTTCGTCACTGCACGTCATTTTTCCAATATCTTTGACATAGACATCCTCCGACTGCAATTCCACATTCTGCTCCGCTTTTAAATATAAGGTCACGTTATTGGTTGACATAACAATTCCCCTTTTGGTGTTTTCCTCTTTAATCAATTGACTATATTATTCATCTTATGGTATGATTTTATGCACGAAAAGGAAGTGTTCAGGCAGAAAAAACACAAAAAGCAAATTGCGTGCGCAGAGAGAAAAAGGAGTCTTATTACAATGATACAATATCGCACTCTATCGGCAGAAGAAATCTGCCCGGAATTATTTCAGAATTTCATCCGCCATCAGGTCGTTACAAAATGCTGGCGAAAAGAAAATGACAAATGGCTCATCAAAGACGCTCCCTTCATCGATGACTGGAATGAAAAAGACTACCGGTTTCTGGTTTCCTGTTTGAAAAATACGGTTCTGACAGGCGGCCTTGTACATGCCGCTTTTTACCAGAATATGCTGAAAGGATTTGTTTCCGTTGAACCCGGCCTGTTTGGCGGCAAACATCGCTACATGGATTTATCCAGCATCCACGTTTCAGAAGATATGCGGGGCACGGGAATCGGTAAGACACTTTTTCAGACTGCCCAAAAATGGGCAAAGGAAAAAGGTGCAGGGAAACTCTATATTTCCGCACATTCGGCCGTTGAAAGCCAGGCCTTTTACCGAAAAATGGGATGCGCCGAAGCACAACTCTATCATTCAAAACACGTCGAGGCAGAGCCGTACGACTGCCAGCTGGAGTGCGTGGTATAGTATAAAATTGCCCAATACTATACCTTGTGCTCAATTCGCATAAATCATTGTTTTCTTTACTATATCTTGTTTTTTATTTTAAAGTATCGCAATTTCGTTCATCTTTTTTCTACACCTTCTAAACAACAAACCGTTTGCATTCTGTTCTCATCTATGTTATAAATATCTCACTACCCAAGATTGATAAGGTATTTCTATCATTCTATGCAATCTGTTAACACTCTTATAATTCTATCATTCTGACCAAAGAAAGGACACATCTATGAACAATCTCATCAAAACGCAAAATTTATCCCCCAGCAGCAATTCCCATGCCGACTGCTCCGTCTGCGAGCCATGGCATACCGCCGCCGGCCCGCTCGCCTTTCCTATGACCAACGATTATATGTTCCGTTCCCTTCTACAATGCAACAGCAATGTATTAAAAGGTCTGGTCTGTGCATTGCTTCACCTGAATACCGGAGATATTCATTCCGCAGACATACTCAATCCTATCGAACTCGGAAAGGCAATCAACGATAAGACTTTTATTCTGGATATCAAAGTCCTTTTTAACGACAATACCATTGTTCAGCTGGAGATGCAGGTCATCAACCAATACAACTGGACTGACCGCTCCCTCAGCTATCTTTGCCGTTCTTTTGACCAGCTTACGCGCGGAAAAGCCTACCAGACCGTCAAACCTGTCATTCAAATCGGCATCCTCGACTTCACTCTATTTCCGGAATCTCCGGAATTTTATGCGACCTATCAATTATTAAATGTCAAAAAATATACAATATATAGTGACAAACTGCGTCTGTCTGTGTTAGACTTATCACAAATGGAACTTGCAACGGAAGAAGACCGGCTCTACCAGATTGACGATTGGGCCGCCCTCTTCAAAACTACAACATGGGAGGATTTAAAAATGCTTGCTGAAAAGAATTCTTACATCGCCGAAGCTGCTGCTACCCTTTACGAACTCAGCCAGGACGAAAAGATCCGGCTCCAATGTGAAGCCAGAGAAGATTATTACCGCCACCAGGCCAGCATACAGTATGAGATGGACCGGCGGGATGCAATACTGAAAGAACAGAATGCAGAAATTGAAGAAAGAAACATTAAAATTGAAGAGCAGGACGCCAAAATCGAAGAACAGGATGCCAAAATTGAAGAGCAAGATGCCAAAATCGAAGAACAGGATGCCAAAATCGAAGAGCAGGATGCCAAAATTGAAGAACTAACAAGAATGAACCAAACCCTAATCTCTGAAAAAGAAGCATGGGCCATCGAAAGGGAACGACTGCTTGCCCAGCTAAAAGGGGAATGAAAATTTTCTCTATCGAGTCATTCTTCATGATTCCTCACATACTCAGCATCATCAAATGTTCCCGGTATCGTTCGGTATTATGGTCAATGTCCTCCTGGGATACACCATAATACCGATAGATATCCTTTATCATCGCTTTCATGATATCCTTATTACCGCCAAACCAGGAAACTGCAATATCCCCATATAACATATCGATTTCCATTTCCAATGTGCCCTGCATTCCTTTGTCAGCGACAAACAGGTGATAGTCCGTTGGAAAGACCTCCGGCGGAATTGCATCTATTTCCCGCTCACGCATAGCCGTCCATTCCATAACCTGCCTTGTATATTCTTTCAGCGCTTCTTCATTATGGAAATCTTTCGGCGGAAGAATCCTTCTCTCCTCCTGCAGCAATTCCGGTCTTTTGCGGTAAATCAGATTATGCTTATGGTTTCGCTTCCGTTCTTCATACCCACGGTAAGAAGCGTCCATTTCGACCATTCCATACCGGTCTTCGGCATATTGAACCACTTCCTGAATCGTATGGGTCCCCGGAACGATAGAGCGCTTTGCCTTTTCTCTTTTTCGCCGGCTTTTCCTGTCATACAGCGTCCGGCTGATACGCCGCCAGAGATTCTTCTCCTTACCTGCGATAAAAACCGATGTCGGCCCGTCGGCCCCTCCGATTATTCGACATGACGCAGCTTTCTTCCTCATCTTGGCCGCTCCCTTTCCGGTCTGTACCTTCGTTCTTCAAACATACTCTATATCCTTAATCCTTTTACTTCTGTATTCCAAAAACGGCATCCTTCTGATAATAACGCGCCATAGAGCCATTCTTCCAGTCTCCCGCATCTTCCTCAATATCGCTCCAGAACAGAAGATATGGGTGCCTGGTCAGGCGTGGAATGGCGATTTCGCTTTCTCCGCTTTTTTCCATCTCCAAAAGAAGCCTCTCTCTTTCGGCCGTTTCCTGTCCATAAGCCGATGCTTCCCCGGTCGCAAGAGAGTAAACGGCCGAAGCAGTCGTAAAATAATCAGGATTTACTTTCATATACATTGCGCCGAAGAACACGCCGAAAAAAAGAACACCCGCCAGATACCACCGCACCACTTTTCTTTCAAAGCAGCCAGCGGACTTTCCAAAAACATTTACGCCGTTTTCACGCTTTTCTACCGCCTTATATGCTTCAAGTTTCCGGTAGAGCCAGCCCATGCAGTAGAAAAGACTGAACATGACATAGAACATGGAATCCAGAAAGATAATATTGAAAATTCTTCCGCCCCCCACATCGCCGGTCGCAAACAGACTCGGCGTAAACATGGCGGACAACATGCAATAGCAATAAAATACCACTAACAGCGGCGCCCGAAATAAAAAAGCGCAACAGCGCCCAAATGCCTTGACCGTTTCCCACACAAAAGGCAGCAACGCCAGCACGAACAACAGATACGGCCAGTTGAACCATGTATCGATGACATATTCCACACAATAGTAAAAAGAGAGCAGAATGGACTTGAAAACACCCGGCCGCACCAACATCTCTTCCTGTCTCACCGCATTTCCCGGCGCCAGTGCATTTAGCAGAAACGCAATCACAAAAAACAAAAAAGGCAAGGCTAAAAGCCCGCACTTTTTCCCCTGTTTTCCGAACAGCAAAAGGCCGAATGCCGTCACGAACAGAACCGCTGCGATCAATGCCGTCACATAATTACTGCCTCCCACAAAAAAGGCGAGCAGACAGGCCGCTGTCAGACGCAGTATCCTTTTCCTTTTCTCTGTCATCAGCAGGATGCACAGACCGCACAGAAATAACGCAGCGCTATGCGGAATCATATAATGTGCCGCCCCGTTGTACCAGAAAAAGCCCTGCGTTTTATCCACCATACACTGTACCGCAAAAATAAGATACAACATAGCTGTGCCGATAAATACAGCAGGACGCGCCTGAAAAACTTTTACCATAACGATGTGCAAAAAGAAAAGCGTGGACAATGTGAGCATTCCAATCATGATAAACGGAACCAGCCCATACATTCCCCATATGCCCGGTTGAAGAGCCATGAGAAAAATACTGGAAAAGGTTCCCTGCCAGCCGTACCAGCGTTCTATGACCGTAGTTCCGGCCGCTTTGAGCGTCTGCCAGATGGAATGCGTACCGGTCCATGCAATATGGCTATAGGCACTAAATCCATAGTCATCCGCAGAAGGATAACCATAGCTGCCAAGCCAGAAAACAGGAATCAGACTCACCACAAACAGGATAACAAGCGCTATGGCGATTTTGGATTCGGTTTTGAAAGCTTTCATTCTCGTAATCATGCCTTTCTCACAACCCGCTATGACTCTTCTATGATCTGATACTGCATATATTCATACAAAAGCTTTGTTCCCTCAGCAATCTCCGGCGGCAGTAACGCCCGCGCCACCAGCTTTATCTCATCGCTCTCGATATCCGTCCGTTTCAAATTCGCGTAATCGCCGTCAATGCTCACTACCCGATACTGAAATGTATTCATATAAGAACCTTCCACCTCTGCCAGATTTAATCTTCGCCTTCATCGTCCACAGCCGCCGCTATACCCGAAACAACCGCAGACACGACCGAAATGACGACAGGAATCAGAATAACAACAAATCCTCCGGCCAAAAGTAAAAAAACTGTAGAGCCCATTGCAAAATTCCTCCTTTTAACGCAGCCAGGCCGCTGAGGACCCGACTGCTTATCCATATTCATGAATCTATTTTACATGAAATAACTCCATATTTCAACCTAATTCCACTACCCTGTCCGCTATTTTCTCCTGAAAACGGATGTCATGCTCCACGAACAGCATCGTTGGCTGATAACGCAGCAGCAGATTTTCTATCTGAATACGGGAAAAAATATCGATATAATTGAGCGGTTCATCCCATATATACAGATGCGCCTGTTTGAGCAGACTTGCCGCAATCAGCACCTTTTTCTTCTGCCCTTCCGAGAATTCCTCCATCCGCCCGCCAAACTGCCTCCGCTCCAGATCGAGCTGCCGCAGGATGGCTTTCAACAGACTCTCATCCAGATTTTCCTTTTTGCAGTAATCGGTCAGGTTTCCCCGTAAAAAGGACGTATCCTGATCAATATAGGAAATACGCAGGCCGCTGGCCGTCCGCAGCAGGCCGCTCTCCCGGAGACCGCTTTCCGTTTCACCGCCTGAACCCGCTTCCGTCTCGGTCATTTGGCTGCCAGGCCCATATTCGCTGCTCTCCGCTCCCCCGCTTGCACGCAGAATCGCCTTGATCAGACTGGACTTCCCACAACCATTCGGTCCCCGCAAAAGTACCCGTTCACCCTGATGCAGTTCCAAATCAAGGTCCTGTAAAAGAATGTGCTCTCCGTATGCCAGACCATACTTTTCTGCCCGTACCAGCACATCCTTATGATGCTTCAGCGGCATTACTTTTAAGTCCGCCGGATTCTCGATATCCTGAAGCAGCCCTTCCTTTTCCTCGATTTCTCTTCCAATCCGCTCCTCTATCTGCTTTACCCGGCTCTGCATCTTCTTCGTCTTCGCGCCTATATACGGCCGGGTTCCATTTCCCCGGTCATGCTCTTTCACAGGGTCATAACCAATCTTGGTGCTTTCGTTTTTGTCCGCCCAGTCCCTTGTCCGTTCGGCAGCCTTTTTCAGTTTGCCGATTTCTTTCCGGTGTTTCTCGTTCTCAGCTGTCTGAAACGCATCTTTGCGTTCCTTATTTTCCCACCAGGAAGAGAAATTCCCTTTCTGCACCTCAATGGTGACACGGTTCAATACCAGAATATGGTCCACACAGGCATCCAACAGGTCCCTGTCATGGGAAACGAGCAGGAAGCCCTTTTTGTGACGCAGATATTCTTTGACGATTTCTCTGGATGCCTGGTCTAAATGATTGGTCGGCTCGTCGATGAGCAGGAAGTAATTGTCTCTGGAAAAAAGAATCGCTAGCATCACCCTCGTACGCTCCCCATGGCTGAGCGTCCCGAAAGGGCGGTAGAGCAGTTCCGCGCTCATCCTCATTTTCTCCAGCTCCATGATGACTCTCCACTCTTCGCAGTCCGGCGCCAGTTCTTCCAGAAAATCCGACATACACCTCGTAAGCTGCTCTTTTTCAATCTGGTATGGAAAATAATCAAAAGCCGTGGATGTCTGAATGCTTCCCTGATACTCATATTTCCCAAGCAGAAGATTCAGGAACGTCGTCTTCCCCTTACCGTTTCTCCCAATAAATCCCAGTTTCCAGTCCGTATCAATGCTGAACGATACCTGCTCAAAAATATTGTCCGGACTGCCTTCATAGCAGAATGTTAAATTGGATACGCTTATTTTTGCCATAAAAATCCCGCCTTTCTATTTTTCTCCGGGTGTACTCCGTTTCAAATACAAAAGCGGGTTTTTCTACGCAACAAAAAAAGAGGGCGATACAAAAAACGACCCACTTTTGACAACATGAATGAAACGCAGTACTATCAAGAACGTTCTATCATATAACGCTCTGTCACATGATGCTCTGTTGCATCATTACCGTTTCCATGTTCCAAAAGCAGACTATTTCCGCATCTTTACACCCATACCTTTCCTCATCCTGCGATGTTTGGGCCATAAGGCACAAACTCGCGGTTGAAAGAATGCAATTCTTTCAACCTTACCTCCTTCTACCTGCCGTAGCAGACATTCAGCTTAAAAGCTGAAAAATATCTTTTTATAATAACTGGCTGTATTTTAGCATATTCTGCAAAAGGATGCAAGCCCTTTTACCCATACAGTTTCATCCACTGCACAATCTTACGCCCAATCTTATACAGCGGCCCTTCCAATTCCTTACGGGCGTTCTTCAATTCTTTGCGGATTTCGAGATGCTGCGGACAGTGCTGCTCGCATTTTCCACATTCGATACAATTGGAAGCTGCAGAAGAATCCTTCCGCATCGCCGTACACATAAAATATTCCATGAATGCCGCCTTGAACCCTTCCGTATGCCGCCTGTTGTAAGAGGCAAAAGTGCCCGGAATATCAACATTTTTCGGACAGGGCATACAGTATCTGCATCCCGTACAGCCGACTTTTACTTTGGCATTGACCGCCCTTACCACGTTACGAAGCAGTTCTTCGTCCGCATCCGTGAACTCACCGACCTGCACATTGGACGCCGTCCTCACGTTCTCCTTCACCATTTCCAACGAATTCATGCCGGAAAGAACGCAGGTCACTTCGGGCTGGTTCCAGAGCCAGCGGAAAGCCCACTCCGCAGGGCTTCTCTTAACGTCGTAATCTTCCATCAGCTTTTTGGCTTCTTCCGGCAGAAGACCGACCAGTTTTCCGCCCCGCAGCGGCTCCATTATGATGACCGGAAGCTTTTTGGAAGCGGCATAATGAAGTCCCTTCCGGCCTGCCTGAGAATGTTCATCCATATAATTATACTGTATCTGGCAGAAATCCCAGTCATATGCATCCACCAGTTCGCAGAACATATCCGAATTTCCATGATAGGAAAAGCCTACCTGACGGATCGTTCCACTTTTTTTCTTTTCCTCCAGCCACTCGATGATGCCGAGTCCTTTCAATCTGTCCCATGTCTTAACGTCCGTCAGCATGTGCATCAGGTAATAATCCACATAATCGGTACGCAGCCGCCGCAATTGCTCGGCAAAATACTTTTCCATGCTGTCCGCTTTTTTGATCAGATAATGGGGAAGCTTCGTTGCAATATTGACTTTGTCCCGAATCCCGTTCTTTTCCAGAATTTTCCCGAGAGCGTCTTCGCTGCCGCCGTATACATAGGCTGTATCATAGTAATTGACACCTGCCGCATAAGCCGACATGATTTCCTTTTCGGCTTTTTCCAAATCGATTTTCCCGCCGCTCTGTGTAAAGCGCATACATCCATATCCGAGAATCGAAAGCTTATTCCCATATTTATCTATACGATAATTCATTCTTATTGTCCTTTCTTATGAACCGCCTGATGTACGGGAGGTACGGTTCGTCAAATGCCCCATGACACGCAGAAACTCCTGTTCGGATATCTCCGTCTGCGAAAATCCGGCCCGTTCCAGTATCCGGGTACATTCCCCGATTTCTTCTTCGTCCGCCGTCCAGAAATTTTCGGAGACAAGCCACGAAAGCTGCTGCTCATAATTGACCTTCTCCCGTAATACCCGGCGTTTTCTCGAAAGTTTGCGAATATATTCCTGATAGCGCATAATCAGTTTTTCATTCCTGTCTGCCTGTTCATAACGATATCTTTTGAGTCCCGCCCTTACAGACCAGCGCACGGCTGCGGCGATGATAAGCAGAAGAACGGCCGCCTTGAAAAATACGCCCGCTCCCCGGCCCGCCGGCCCGTCAGAGTCCGTTTCCGTTCCTTCCTCTTCCTGCGCTGCCTCCGAAGCGCCATCCTGATTTCCGGTCAGAAAATTCAACAGCCGCTGCCACAGGCTCTCCCCTTCCTCTTCTTCGTCCGAAGCCGGTGTCACCTCCACGGGCACCCAGCCAAGCGCCTCATCATAGACCTCCACCCATGCATGGGCATTGGCATCACTGACTTCTACGGATACGACCGCTTCCGTTCCGAGCAGCGAATGACCGTCATAATACGCTTCATACCGTGCCTCCTCGATGAGCGTACCATTCTCGGAAATATCGACAGGATCGATGGCATACCCTTCTACATATCTTGCCGGTATCCCAAGATACCGGAAGATCAGCGTTGCCGCACTTGCAAAATGTGCACAATATCCTCTCCGATTCTCCGACAGAAAATAATTAATAAAGTCTTTCCCGTAAGGCGTCATTCCCGGACGCAGCGTATAAGGAATCTCCTCCTGATAATATCCGGCCAGTTTTCGGACCGTCTCGAACACATCCGCATCTCCAGCTGAAAACTCCGCTTCTTCACAAAAAGCCGCGACCGCTTCCAGATTCTGCTCCGGTACATAAAGCCACTCTTCCGGCACATGCTCGTTCAATCCTCCCGGCGCTTCCCCGGATAGCAGCGGATAATAAGTATATTCCTTCGTCTGTCCCGGATAGATCAGCCTGTCCGTATTTTCCGCGTAATAAGGCAGATATGCGCCCGCAGGCGCTGCCACATTGGTAATTTTCATAAGACCTTTTGCAGAAAATACTTCTCCGTTTTCATAGCTTTCACGCAGCTGCAAAAAAGTGTTGTCCTGCTCCACCACCGGAAGCCCATTCTCATCCACGGCGCGGTTCCATTGATTCTGATAAGGAAGGTAAACACTTCCTGTAAAAGTCTTAAAATAAAGACGTTCGCTGCAATAAGGCGCAAATTCTATCGTCAGGTCCGTCTCAAAGTCCAGACGCACGGAACTGACACCACCAAGCGTACCGTTCGTCATACCTCCGGTATTGGGATAAAAATTGAACAGTCCCATCAGGCCGAGCATGGAAATATTCTCCACCGTATCCATCGTACTTTCTTTGATTGCGCTCATGGGATGATTCCTTTGGAACTGTTCTTTCGGATAAAAGACCGACATAAGCTGCGTGAGCAGAAAACAGAAAAGAAAAACTGCCGCCATCAATCCCGCCATCGTGCGACAGCTAAGCACATAGGAAATTCTTTTTTTCTCCGGCAAATACTGGTAACTGGCATTTTTCTGCGTCAGCCGGAAATGGCCGCTGCCACAGAGAATATTGGACGTGACCAGTCCGCCAAGAAGCATCGCCGCATAGATGCCGTCCGGTTCCCGTTCCAGATAAAGCGGTATGCACAATATCCCGATACTCAGCAGAAATGCCAGCAAATGCCGCATTTTTCTCGAAATCATGATACTCAGCAAAATACCGCACACACAACCGATATAACAGGTCGAGATCGTCACCGCCAAATACCGGTTTCCTACCTGTTCCCCGTAATTTCTCATAGCGCTCGTACCAAAGAAATCGGAAGCTGTCTGCATTATTTCATTCATCACAGCATAGAAACCACTGTTGATATAGCGACTGAACAGACTGCCGCCAAAGACCATGAGTATCATGACCGCCAGATACCCGATATTCATCGTATACTTATTATAATACAACACAGAACATAATATCGCAATCAAAAAAACAATGCCATTAACAGTAAACCGGGAATAATCTATATCCAGAGCGGACAGAAAACAGCCGATACCGCCCATAACGAACAAATAGACCAAAACGCCTTTCAGAAGAAGCGTATAAATTCTGTTTTCTTCCCGTTCCACGGCTTCCGGCCGCAGAACGATACCCGCTAAGGAAAGGTCCTGCCGCGCGCCATCCTCCCTGCGTTTTTTGCCTTTCGTGATCATACCGTCTCCCTGCTTCACAAATCGTAGAAGTTCTTCTCACACCAGTCTAATTGTTTTCGCACATCTGCGCTCTTACCGCCCCATCCTGCACTGCAACTGCCAGATAAGATTTTAAAAAGGGATAGCAGTTCCGCATATGTTCCCCGGCATTTTCATTGACTCTATCGGACAATGCAAGGCTGAAAATACCGCCATATGCTTCGGCGAGTTCCTGCGTCGTACCGCAGTCATACGCTTCCCACTGAAAAGCCGGCTGATTCCAGCATAACAGGCAGACAGGAAGCCGCTGCGCCATAAAACTCTGTCCAAGATACCAGGCAAATTCCAGAATCTGCTCCGCCTGCGCCGGATCCCTGACCAATTTCAGCATTAGCACCATTTCGCTGCCCGCCATTGATACCCGCTCTTTTACCATAAGCGTATCCTGCCTGGCAGACAGTTTCCAGTGAATGTCCCGGAACCGGTCGCCGGATATGTATTCCCGGACATCACTCACCTGCGCGAAATCATTCCCCTTCTGCCTGCTCTCTTCCCGCTCCGCCGCGCCCGCCATAAAACCTGTGACATCTATCGGTCCGCCTGTATTCTGCCTGGGGATTACGGACAGTTCTTTCGACAGGGATATCTCCTTTTGGCAATAAAGAAAGCCCATCACATCCTGCACGGTCAATAAACCGCACGATACTGTATAACGCCCAAGTTCTACTGCCCGAAAAGGCAGCGTCAATACGCTGTCTCTGTGAATAGCTGCCGGCATCTGCACGGTAAGCGTCGATACACGTTCCAGAAAAGTATTGGAAAACGAAAGCTGCATCTGACAGTGAAGCGCCAGCCACCAGGCATCATTCCGAAGGTGCAGTTCCAGCAGAACTTCTTCTGTTTTGGCAGTCCGAGGCCGGTCGATCAACAATTCCGGGACAATCCGGCCGCATAAATACACTGCTCCTGCCACGGAAATCACCGGAAGGGCCGTCATCACCAGAACAGCGAGCCAAAGAAAATAACTGCGGAACACATCATAGAAAAAAAGAGCCGCTGCCCAAAAAATCAGATAAAAAATCAAACGTACCGGACGAATTTTATACCGTATCTTCTGTTCCATTCGATAACCTCTCAACAGCGGGGACTTTTCACGATTTGAAACAATTCCTGTATACAGGCGCGCATATTTTTGCCTTCGGCACGCGCTCGCGCACCGAGTTTCACGCGATGCCGCAGCACATCCAACAGCACTACCTGTACATCCTGCACAGTCACAAAATCCCTGCCAGCAAGAAGCGCCATTGCCCTTGCCATACGGAGCAGGGCGATACAGGCCCTCGGACTCGCCCCCATCGCAAACAGCTCATGGGTACGGGTAGCCTCCACGAGCGATACAATATACTCATAAATCGCATCATGTACAAAAATTTTCTCCGCCGCCTGACACATTTCCCGCAGTTCATCCAGCGTTATCACCGGTTCCAGCGTCTCCGCCTGCTTCCAGACTTCACCACGCAGCAGTGCCACCGCGTCCCCGTGTGCCGGATAACCCATGGACAGACTGACCATAAAACGGTCCAACTGAGATTCCGGAAGCATCTGTGTACCGGAAGAACCGATTGGATTCTGAGTCGCGATGACAATGAACGGCTCCGGCAGTTTTCTCGTCTCTCCCTCCACGCTGGCCTGACGCTCTTCCATCACTTCCAAAAGCGCGGACTGCGTTTTGGGAGAAGTCCTGTTCAGTTCATCCGCAAGAAACAGATTACAGAACACGGAGCCTTCCCGAAAATCAAACTCCTCCGTCTTACGGTTATACATAGAGAATCCCAGAATATCGCTGGGCAGCACGTCCGGCGTGAACTGCACACGATGATACTCCAGCGAAAGCACCCTCGCAAAAGTCGTGGCAAGCGTCGTCTTTCCCACGCCCGGTATATCCTCCATCAAAATATGCCCGCCGCCAACCATCGCTGCCAGTACCCGGCAGACCACATCCTGCTTCCCCCTGATCACATAATTCACTTCATCCTGAACCCGCTGCAGTTTCTCCTGATATGTCATTTGTACCTCCGATTTATCCACCGATCTTTCTCAGTTTATTGTACACCGAATCTGGAAGAATGGAAACTACTATTCAGAAAACACTATCGTTCAAAAATGTATTTTCGCAACGCCCGGTGCAGTAACATTCCGGCATACAGTCCGGGACAGCGCATGGCATTGTTCCTTTGAAGGCACGCTTTCGCTCCGCGAAAAATCGCAGCG
>CAMWXB010000071.1 GCA_947178125.1 uncultured Lachnospiraceae bacterium
AGTTTGGGCACAAGCACAAACTTGCGGTTGAAAAATCTTTGATTTTTCAACCTAACCTCCATGATTCCGCTTTGCGGAATCTCAAAATCCGAACACAAATAAATTTATGCATTCTTCGGTGTGAAGCCTTAGAACGTCTCTTCACACTATTATAATTTAATCATTGAAAACTGCAAGTCCATTTCTTCCGATTTCCGCTGATTTTTCTTGAAAAAGCATCTTTTTTATGTATAATATAGGAAGTGACTGTCAATCAAAATATAATTAAGAAAAGTTACGATCCGGTCTCCGGGCGGGCAGGACAGAGTTCCCTTGGAGGCACGCTTCCGCTCCGCGAAAACCAGTAGCGGTACTAAGTTCAAAAGCCGTACAACGTCTTTTTCACTAAGTACCGACGGTTTTCCAGGGCCTCCGCAGGAACTCTGTCCTGCCCGCCCGGAGACCGGATCGTAACTTGGAAAACAGAGGTCTTAAACATGATTAGTGCAAACAATGTAACGTATAGAGTGGGTAAAAAAGCACTCTTTGAAGATGTGAACATCAAATTTACGGAAGGAAACTGCTATGGCCTGATCGGGGCGAACGGCGCCGGCAAGTCCACTTTCCTGAAAATCCTGTCCGGTTCACTGGACACGACGAACGGCGATATCGCCATCACCCCCGGACAGCGGCTTTCCGTTCTGGAACAGGATCATTTCAAATACGACGCTTATCCGGTCATGGATGTCGTTATCATGGGAAATGAACGCCTGTACCAGATCATGAAGGAAAAAGACGCTATTTATGCCAAAGAAGATTTCTCCGATGAAGACGGTATCCGCGCCAGCGAATTAGAGGCTGAGTTCGCGGAAATGGACGGCTGGGACGCGGAATCCAACGCAGCCATGCTGCTAAACGGTCTCGGCATCGACACCGGTTTACATTACAGCATGATGAGCGACCTGGACGGTAACGCGAAGGTAAAAGTCCTGCTCGCAAAGGCGCTGTTCGGCAATCCGGATATCCTGCTTTTAGACGAGCCGACGAACCATTTGGATTTGGATGCCATCGCGTGGTTGGAAGAATTTCTGATCAATTTCGAAAATACGGTCATCGTCGTTTCACACGACCGCTATTTTCTGAACAAAGTATGCACCCATACGGCAGATATCGATTACGGCAAAATCCAGTTATATGCCGGCAACTACGATTTCTGGTATGAATCCAGCCAGCTGATCATCAAACAGCGCAAGGAAGCCAATAAGAAAAAAGAAGAACAGATCAAAGAATTACAGGAATTTATCTCCCGTTTCTCCGCCAATGCTTCCAAATCCAAGCAGGCAACTTCGAGAAAAAGGGCGCTTGAAAAAATCGAACTGGATGATATCAAACCTTCCAGCCGAAAATATCCTTATATCGATTTCAGGCCGGAACGTGAAATCGGCAACGAAGTGCTGACGGTAGAAGGCATCAGCAAGACCATTAACGGGGAAAAAGTGCTGGATAATATCTCCTTTATCGTCGGCCATGACGATAAGATTGCTTTTGTCGGCGGAAACGAACTCGCCAAAACGACTCTGTTCAAGATTCTGACCGGAGAAATGGAACCCGACGAAGGGACTTACAAATGGGGTGTCACCACATCCCAGGCTTATTTTCCGAAGGACAATACGGCAGAATTTGACAACGACTATACGATCAGCGACTGGCTGATGGGCTACTCTCCCGTCAAGGATATCACCTATGTCCGCGGTTTCCTTGGCCGTATGCTTTTTGCCGGCGACGACGGCGTAAAGAAGGTAAAGGTCCTCTCCGGTGGCGAAAAAGTCCGCTGTCTGCTCTCCAAGATGATGATCAGCGGCGCGAACTGTCTGATTTTCGACGAGCCGACGAACCATTTGGATATGGAGGCCATCACCGCACTCAACGAAGGCATGATCAGGTTCAAGGGCGTGGAGCTTTTTTCCTGTCATGACCATCAGGTCGTACAGACGACTGCCAACCGCATCATAGAAATTCTGCCGGACGGCACGATCATTGACAAAATTACGACTTATGACGAGTATCTTGAAAGCGATGAAATGGCAAGAAAACGTACCGTATATACGAGTACCGCAACGGAAGAAGAAGACTGATGAACAGAGTTGACCTGCATGTACACTCCAACAAATCGGACGGCACCTTTACGCCCGCACAATTAGTAGATTATGCCTTGGAAAAGGAACTTTCCGCTTTTGCCCTGACCGACCACGACACGACGGAGGGTCTCGACGAAGCGATTTCCTATGCGGCGGACAAACCGGTCGAAGTCATTCCGGGCATCGAATTTTCCACCGAATATGAGGGAAAAGACATTCACATCGTCGGTCTTTATCTTCATTATAAAGAACCCTCTTTTCAGGCAAGAATACAAGCCTTCGTGGATTCCCGCACGACGAGAAATATCAGGATGTGCCGGAATCTGCAGGAGGCCGGCATCGATATCACCTATGAAAAATTATGCGAAGAAAACCCGGATGCTGTCATCACAAGGGCACATTATGCGGTCTATTTGAAGAACCACGGCTATGTGACGAGTTATGCCGACGCTTTCGCACAATATGTCGGTGACCACTGCAAATATTTCGTACCGCGTGAAAAAGTCACACCGTCGCAGGCAGTCGAACTGATTCTGCAAAACGGCGGCGTTCCGATTCTCGCCCACCCGCCTCTTTACCACATGGGAAAAGACCGTCTGGATACGCTTGTTCATACGCTGAAACAGGCCGGCCTCGTCGGCATCGAAACAATATACAGCACTTATGAACGGCAGGATGAACGGGATATGTTCCGGCTGGCCGAAAAATACGACCTGCTGCCAAGCGGCGGCTCAGATTTCCACGGCAAAACAAAACCGGGACTGGATCTGGCTGTAGGCTACGGAAAACTGTTCGTACCGGAAGAATTTCTGGATAATATACGGAAAGCCGCAAAGATATGATGTACCGCATGGATACAAAATGGTTCCTGCGATATGGAATGACTCAGGGAATCAACCCGAACAGCCGGACAAATAATGCCTGAAGAAAGGATTCGGTTATCATATGAAAATATTATTTACTGATCTGGACGGAACATTATTGAATGACCAAAGCATGGTATCGAAGAATACCAAAGCATTCCTCGATGACTTCATCCATGCCGGCAATAAACTGGTCCTTACTTCCGGCCGTCCCCTTCCGAGCATTCTGGAAGTCAAAGAGCAGGCCGGGCTTCATTATCCGGGTGTTCTGATTTCCGCAAGCAACGGCACGCTGGTCTATGACTGTGACAGTAAGACACCGATTCTGGAAAAAAGACTGTCGCTTGCGCAGGTAGCCTACCTGCAGGCACAGGCCGAGGCATTTCAGCTTCACATCCAGACTTATACGGACGATGCCATCGTCACCGCCGCGGAAGATGAAGAAATCCGCTTTTACCGCAGGCGGGTTCATCTGCCGCTGCTCCTTGCCAAAGACTATGCTTCCGTCCTGCCCAAAGGGCCGTTAAAAATGTTGGCAATCCATCTAAGCGACCATGAAAGGCTGACCGCGTTCTGTGAACACATCGCGGACTGGGCCGCCGACAAGATTCAGTATATTTTCTCCAATGACTTCTATCTGGAGCTATTTCACAAAGATGCCGGGAAAGGCAGCTCCGTACGCTTTGTCTGCGATTATTTCCGGATTCCGCTGTCGGACTCTTTTGCGGCGGGAGATGCCGACAATGATATCTCCATGATTCGTGAAGCCGGCTGTGGCATCGCCATGCAGAATGCCACGCCTGAAGTCAAAGAAGCCGCCGATGTCATCACCACAAAGAATAATGACAACGACGGCCTTGCCGAATTTATGAAATCCGTACTATAGTTCTTGGATGAATGCCCGTGTTTTGGGCATGTTTGTCAGGGAGAATGCCGCTTTTCAGGCATTCTCCAGCGTGAGAAAGATTTGCCTTCGGCAAATCGTAGAACTTCTTCACGAAGCGGCCTCTGCCGCGAGTGTTAGAAGTTCTTCTCACGCTAGCATTCTACAATCAAATACCTTCCGTCCCCAACATCGAACACTTCATCGGCATCCAGTATTTCATCTTCTCCTGCACCTTCCATATCCACGCCCTGCTCATCGAAGTACTCCCATACTTCTCTCACAGAATTGACGACAACAGCCATACATTCCTCCAGAAAGTTATCCGCCTCTTCCAGCGTTTCCGCCACATTCTCTGGAAAAAGCTGACTCTGTTTTTTCAAAAAACATTGTAATACCGCATCATCGAACATTGTAACCCTCTCCTTTCGCAATCTCTGTTCTTCGCATTACAACCGTTATTAAATTATAATGTTTCCAGCAGTTCTCTCTGCCTGAGTTCCTGATACACTCTTCCCACGGGCAAGCCAACGACATTTGCATAATCGCCGCAGATACCCTGAATATAAGCTGCGAACCGCCCCTGAATCGCATAAGCTCCTGCCTTATCCATCGGTTCGCCTGAATCGATGTAACGCTCTATTTCTTCTTCCGTCATCGGGAACACGGTAACATCCGTACACTCATGAAAAGTATGGAACATCGCCGGCATATCCGCATATTTCCAGGCAAGCGTCACGCCGGTATAGACCTGATGGCTCTTTCCCTGTAATTCCCACAGCATATCGAAAGCTTCTTCCTTATCTTTCGGCTTCCCAAGAATTTTGTTCCAACAGGATACCACCGTATCCGCGCCGATGACGACAAAATCCTCTTTCATCGTCTCCGACAACTGGCCGCAGATATCGACCGCTTTCTGATAAGATAACTCCTCTACGATTTCTTCCGGCGCCTCTTTGTTTATGACCTCTTCTTTCGTGCTGGGCATTGTCTTAAAAGAAAGCCCGATCTGTTTCAACAGTTCTTTTCTCCTCGGTGAGGCCGATGCCAATATAATCTTCATGTTAATAACCATGCCTTTCTTTCAATTTACGAACGCTGGACCGCAGGTACAGAACATGTGTAAAACTACTCTGTCTTGCAAGTCAGAACTTCTCTTCACACTAACCGTTATGACTCATTTCAGGAATAAATACCCGTCTGTCAGCCGCTTCTTCCTGCTTTCTGGCACATGCCTGCGCCACTTCGCAGAAAGTAAGCTGGGAATTGAATTTCTCTTTTCCGCGCCTGTCAACTTTCGCATAGGTATCATCCGGGAGCAGGATATGCGCCTTTATCGTGTCCCGCAGCTGATATTCCAGAATCCGCATGATTTTCTCCTGAAGCTCCGGCTTTTCAATTGGGAACATGATCTCCACGCGTCTGTCCAGGTTCCGTGGCATCCAGTCCGCACTGGCACAGTAATATTCCGGCCTTCCATCATTTTCGAAATAGAAGATTCTGGCATGTTCCAGATAATTTCCGACAATGGAGCGGACACTGATATTCTCGCTGATACCGGGCTGACCCGCTTTCAGACAACAGATTCCCCGAATGATGAGTTCAATCTTTACGCCAGCCGTACTCGCCTCATAGAGCGCCTCAATGATATCTTTATCACACAACGCATTCATCTTGGCAATGATCCTGGCCGGCCTGCCCTGTATGGCATGCTCCTTTTCCCTAGCGATCAGATAAAGAAATCTGTCCTTTAACCAAAGCGGCGCCAACGACAGCTTATTCCAGGAACGCGGCTCCGAATAGCCGGAAAGCATATTGAATACCGCTGTCGCATCCTCGCCAATCGTCTCCGAACAGGTCAAAAGCCCGATATCCGTATACAGCCTGGCGGTGGAATCATTATAATTCCCCGTTCCGAGATGCACATACCGCCGGATGCCGTTCTCCTCCCGCCTGACGACCAGCGTAATCTTGCTGTGAGTCTTTAAACCGACCAGACCGTAGATAACGTGACATCCCGCTTTTTCCAGCCTTCTTGCCCAGACGATATTGTTCTCTTCGTCGAACCGCGCCTTCAATTCTACCAGAACGGAAACCTGCTTTCCGTTGTCAGCCGCCTGCTCCAGCGCCGCAATGATCGGCGAGTTGCCGCTGACTCTGTACAAAGTCTGCTTAATGGCAAGCACATCCGGGTCTTTGGCCGCCTGTCTGATAAAGCGGACGACCGGCTCAAATGTCTGATAAGGATGATACATCAAAATATCTTCTTTCCGGATGCAGGAAAAAATATCCGCATCTTCCGAAAGCTCCGGCACCGGCCAGTCTCCCTTGTAACGATGTTCCCGCAGATGGTCGAAACCGTCCATTCCACACATCTTCATTAAAAAGGTGATGTCCAGCGGACCGCCTATCGGATAGATATCCTCCCCGCCGATATGAAGCTCATTCTGAATGATCTTGAGCAGCCGCGCATCCATGCCTTCCTCGACTTCCAGCCGGATTGCCTGACCCCATTGTCTCTTTTTCAACTGCTTCTCGATTTCAATCAGCAGGTCGCCTGCTTCCTCTTCCTCGATCAGCAAGTCCGCATTCCGCATGATGCGGAACGGATAAGCACAGACAATATCATAATTCAGAAAAAGCTTATGGATATTCCGCTCAATGACTTCTTCGAGAAGAATGACTGCACTTCCTTCTTTCGCCGGTATGGAAACGATTCTGGACAGCACGCTCGGCACCTGCACCGTAGCAAACTCCAAATCGTCCTCTCCGCTCTTTTTCTTTACCAGCGCGCCGATATTCAGCGTTTTATTGCGAATCAACGGAAAAGGCCTGGAAGAATCAACCGCCATCGGTGTCAGCACGGGATAAACATTATCCTCAAAATAGGAGTCTACATAAGCCGCTTCCTCTTTCGTCAATTCTTCATGGTGTCCGACCAGTCTCAACCCGTTTTCCAAAAGCTGCGGCAGAAGCGAATGATTGTATACGGCATACTGCCGCCGCACCAGCTCGTGCGTCTCCTGATTCACCCGCACGAGCTGTTCCTTCGGCGTCAGGCCCGCAATATCCTTCTTCGTATATCCGGCATTGACCATATCCTTCAGCGACGCCACCCGGACCATAAAAAATTCATCCAGATTCGATGCCGAGATGCTCAAAAACTTCAGCCGTTCAAATAACGGCAGTTTTTTATCTTCCGCCTCGCTCAAAACCCTTTTGTCAAAAAGAAGCCAGCTCAGTTCCCTGTTCGTATAATATTCTGCTTTTGAAAATTCTGATTTTTCAGCCATACCCCTTTTATCCTGTCCTTTCCCCTTTTTAAATAAAATTTCCGCCTTTCTGCCGGATGACCGGCCTTACGCTGTATACCTCTTCAAAAAACTCTGCCCGCTTATAGAACATCCCTTTTTCCAAAGTAATATCCACCGGTGTATCAATCGTAATGACCAGCTCTTCTTCCTTTAACATTGTCTTGACGTCTTTGAATTTCTGCTTATGGCTTCTGTCAAGACCGTTTGCAATCTTCAAAATTGCCGTCAGTTTCGCGATCTTCAGATAAGCGTCTTTATCCAGATCGGCATTCTGCCCTATCATCTCATAATAATCAAAATCGATATGATTATACTTGACCGTATTGGCCACGATTTCCCGCTCAATATGAGAAAGCCCGATGATTTCAGTTGACATAATAATGTTGTAGGAGCATTCACCGAGATTCGTCAGGCTGATATATTTGCCACAGTCATGCAGAATTGTCGCGAGTTGCAATAACAGCCGTTCTCTTTTGCCCAGTCCATGCACCTTCCGCATACTGTCGTAAATCGTCAACGCGATTTTTTCAAGTGTTTCGCTTCTGCGCTTACTTCCCATATACCGCTTGCTGATATTCTGTGCGCAGGCGATGATATCCTGTTCAAAGTCATGATTCGCTTTGATGAGCTTATTCTTTTCTCCATATTCATATGCAATCCCGTCGCATAAGGCCACACCCGGCACCCATACCATTTTAGCGCTCATCACCTTGGTGACGCGGTTCAACAGCACACTGGAAATATAAAGAAGCGGAATATTTTCTTCCGGCATATCCAGTATCCTGGCGGCTTCGCTCATGGATTTTTCCCGTATCGTTTTCATAAAAGCATCAAGTGTGGAAGCTTCAATACAGTCATCCGCAAGATGTGCCATCTTCCGTTTCACCACAGCAGAAATATAATCATCCACGACAATAATATTCTCAATCGCCCTGTCTTTTAAATACAGTTTCTTAAAAACGGCAAGCTGTGAACTGATAAACTCATCGATGATATTTTCATACTGGCTCGGTTTCAGGTTCAGGTGGCTCATATTATCCTGAAGACGCAAAATGCCCAGCCGCATATTCTGTGTCGTCACAAGGGAATCTTTTACAAAAAGCGAAATCTGAATGCTTCCGCCGCCGATATCCAGAATGGCGGTCTCCTTTTCGATGACTTTGTTAAAGACCTTCCCTTTGGAAGCAACGGATTTATAATCCAGAAAACGCTGTTCGGAATTGCTCAGTACTTCTATCTTAATACCTGTCCGCTGTTCAATCTGGTCCAGAATGATGATCTTATTTTCCATCTCGCGAACGGCGCTCGTCCCGTAAGCCTTATAATCATCCACCCGGTATCCGGTCATAATGTTCTTATATTCCCGCAGCACCCGGCATAATTCGTTGACCCTGCCATAGCCGATCTTACCGGTAGCATAAGTATCCGTTCCCAAATCGATGCGATGCCTGATACAGTCGATTTCCCGCAGTCCGTTCTGCTTGGAGACTTCAAATATTTTCATCGACAATTCATAAGAGCCGACATCGATTGCCGCAAAAGTTTTCATGTCAGATTCCCCCATCTCTTTCAGCCTGTCAATCTTCTATTCCACCCAGTAAATAATCAATGAACTGCTGAGCCGTCCTTCCTGAAAGCCCGCCGTGGGCAAGTTCCCATTTATTGGCCGCGAGGAGCAGTTCCTCCCTATCCATTATAATACCATGCCGCTGCGCCAATGTCTCGACAATCTGCTGAAATTGTTTTTTATCCGGCCCGCAGAAAAAGATCGTTACACCGAAACGGGAAACAAGCGATAACTTCTCCTGTACCGTATCGCCCGCGTGAAGATCATCCCGCCGTTCTTCCTTATCGCTGAACTTCTCGCGCACCAGATGCCTTCTGTTAGAGGTCGCGTAGATCAACACGTTTTCCGGCTTTTTCTCCAGACCGCCCTCAATGACCGCCTTCAGATACTTATATTCGATTTCAAAATCTTCAAAACTCAGATCGTCCATATAAATGATAAACTTATAATTCCTGTCCTTGATCTGGGAGATCACATCGTTCAAATCCTGGAACTGGTGCTTGTATATTTCGATAATGCGCAGTCCTCTGTCATAATATTGATTGGCTATCGCTTTGATGCTGGATGACTTTCCGGTCCCGGCATCTCCGAACAACAGACAGTTATTCGCCTTTTTCCCCTTCACAAAAGCCTCTGTATTATCAATCAGTTTTTTCTTTGGAATCTCATACCCCACCAGATCATCCAGATGCACATGAGCGATATTCAAAATCGGCTCAATCACCGCGCCTGTTTCATCGTGTCTGACACGGAATGCTTTATGTAAACCAAATCGGCCCACGCCGTAATCTTTGTAAAATTCCGTCAGCGTATCCTTCATCGCCTCCGGCGTGTCATCCGCATTGAACCGCTCGGCAAGGTCACAGATTCTGTCCCGGATACGGGTATTATACACCCTGCTCTTCTGCGAACAGCTCACATAGGAAAGCGCCAGCTTAAATTCCGGAACCTGCAGTGCCTGCATCATATCCGTAAAATCATAGTCGTATAACTCTTTGAAAATCCGGATATCATGTAACGCCATCTCATTGATGGTCCCCTCCACTTTTCCCCGGATCTCACAGGCCATACTGTAGCTGTTCTCATTATTCACGAGCAGATTCGTCAGATAACAGTGCCAGAGATTCCCATAAAAGCCATGCGAAGCCGCAAGTTCCAACAGACCGTGCATACAGTCATAAAAAAGCGCCCTGTCCTTCTCCTCCCGATAATGCTCCATCAGATATACCATATCATGCAGCAGGTCCCCCTGTGCAAAATCTTTATAGATGATCAACTCTTCGATTCTCATTTTTACTATCTGCTCCTTTTTGTTCATTCTCACGCTGCGTTTCGGACGGAGGCCCGGCAGAGCATGTCCCTTTGAAGGCACGCTTGCGCTCCGCGAAAGGCAGCAACGGTACTAAGTTCAAAAGCCGCAAAGCGACTTTTTCACTAAAGAACAAGACTACTTTCAATAGTCGGCGCCTTTCAAGGGCCTTCGCAGGGACATGCTCTGCCGGGCCTCCGTCCGAAACGCAGCAACCTATCTAGTAATTCCCCAAAACCCTCATATTCCGCGCTTCTTCCCGAAGCCCTCTGAGCGCATTCTTCACCGCACTGTCTGCCAGATTTCCATCGAAATCAATGAAAAAACGATATTCCCAGTTCCGGTCCTCAATCGGCCGACTCTCGATTTTCGTCATATTCAGGTCATTATAAATAAAATGAGAGAGCATATGATACAGAGAACCGCTTTCATGCGGTATCTCAAAACAAATGCTGACCTTACCCGCTTTCTTTAAAAAGACTTTCTGATTCGTTACAACAATGAACCGCGTGGAATTTGTATGGGAATGATTCACGCCCCGCTCCAAAATCTCCAGGCCGTAAATTTTTGCCGCCTGCTCACTGGCGATGGCCGCCTGAGTTTTATCCCTGTCTTCCATGACCTTTCTTGCCGCAAAGGCGTTGTTCTGCATACTGATCTGCTGCCAGGAAGCATGACCATTTAAATAACGGGTGCTTTGCATCAAAGACTGCGGATGCGAATAAACCGTGCGAATCTGTGAAAGCTCTGTACCCGGCACCCCCATCAGGCAATGCTCGATACGGATGATCTGCTCTCCTACAATATAGTTTTCAAATTCCACCAAAAGGTCATATATTTCATTCACAATGCCGGCCGTGGAATTTTCAATCGGAAGAACCGCATAATCCGCGCTGCCCTCCTCAATCGCGCACATGGCGTCCCGGAAAGTCTCCACATGAAAGCAGTTCACTTCTTCCCCAAAAAAAGCCTGCATCGCCATCTGGGAATAAGAGCCTTCCGCCCCCTGAAAAACGACTCTCGCATTCTGCGCATCCAGTGTGTCCACTCCAATAAAGGGCAGTCTTCCCAGACTTCCACTCTCTGAAAGCTTCTTATACTGCAGTTTCCGGCTCATCGACATGATCTGCTCGAATAACTCCTGAATCCCGCGGCCATTAAACTCATTATGGGTCAAGTCCTTCACCGCACTCAGCTTCTGAAGTTCCCGCTCCCTGTCAAACACTTTTTTTCCTGTTTCTATTTTATAATCCGCTACCTGAGAAGAAATATCCATCCGCTTCTCATACAACGCCACTATCTGCTCGTCCAGCTCGTCCAACTGCTTCCTCAATTCCAGTAAGTCCATTTTTCTCTTGCCTTTCTTCATCGTGTAATTACAGATCAGGCGCCGCCCCGGTCAGAGCATGGCACATCCCTGCGAAGGCCCTTGAAAAGCGCCGGTCCTTTGTGAAAAAGACGCTTTGCGGCTTTTGAACTTAGTACCGCTGCCGCTTTTCGCGGAGCGAGAGCGTGCCGCCAAAGGGATGTGCCATGCTCTGACCGGGGCGGTGCCTGAACTGTAATATAATTCAATCTGCTCTCCATAATATTATAACAAAACCCGCTTGCTATCAAGTAGGTTTGAGATTATACTATACTTAAACTAACAGTTCAGCAAAGGGGAATATTTTCTATGACTACTACTAAAAAGAATATCATAATCATCTGCATCGTCGTATGTGTGCTGGCAGCTTTATTTGCGGTAGCAATGCTTACCGGCAGGATTCCACTGAACGATGCGTATACAGTCGGCAATACCGCAGGAAACCTGAATAATGGCGGGCTTTTCTGTGAATCGGACGGCAAAGTTTTTTTCGCAAATGCGTATGATAATAACGCCCTTTATTCTATGAATGCCGATGAAACGGAACTTGTCAAACTGAACAGCAACTCTGTCGCTTCCATCAATGCCGGCGGCGATTATATTTATTATTATATGGAAAGCGGCTCGAACGGGAGCGGAAAGGGACTCGGCTTCATGGGCCGTACCGCCGGTATCTACCGCAGTGAAAAAAACGGAAAACATACCGCCTGTCTGGACCGGACCTTCGCCGTCACGATGCAGCTGTGCGGCAACTACCTCTACTATCAGGACTACAACACCAAGACCGGAACCTCACTCAGCAAAGTGAAGATCGATAAATCCGAAAAAGTCGAAATCGCGGATTATGTCATTAATCCGGCTTCCTTCGTCAACGGTCTGATCTACTTCAACGGCACGGAGGACGACCATGCGCTTTATACCTTAAATACGGCAAATGACGTCATTACTTCCGCATGGACCGCCGATATCTGGAATCCGGTCTGTCTCGATGGCTATATTTATTATATGGATGTGCAGAATAACTATCGGCTGTGCCGTTATAATATGTCCGAGAACGTGATCGAAGTTCTGACCAATGACCGTGTCGATTTCTTCAATGTCTATTCCGGTTACATATACTATCAGAAGAGTTCCAAAACAGAACCTGCCCTAAAGAGAATGTATATCGACGGCAGCAACCCGGAAGTAGTCGCTGACGGTGTTTATGAAAATATCAACATTACATCGCAGTATGTCTATTTCAACCAGTACGGCGCTTCTACACCGGTCTATAAAACAAGTACCTTCGGCAGCGTATATGTCACGACTTTCGACGCGGCAAGGGATGCTGCAGAAGCGAACATGAAATAGATCCCGCTGTCCAAAAACAACACATGGGATAAAATAACAAGGGATGTTGTAAAGCAGTAGTACCTGTTTTACAACATCCCCTTTAAATTAGAAATTAAATCATATTTTGACAAATTTTTCCATCTTTACTCACATCTGTCTGCTTCAGCAGACACTCAAATTCAATAGCTGAAAACGCTTTTCTTTCAACCCTTTCACCGAAGCCGAAACTGCTCTTTAAAAATTTTCTCAGGCAGCATCTTCCGATACATCGCGCTCAGTAAATAACAAATGTTATCTTCTGTCACATCACGCCCCAGGTTCATTATCATCAGCTTGAAATCCACGTCGAATGCCAAGCTTTTCTGTTTCGTCATCACGACGCCGTTTCTTTCATAAAAAGAGATTCTCCTCTGACGAATCCGTTTTTCTTCTTCTGTATCAGCCGTATCATCATCCTCTACTTCAAAGATCATGCCATCCCATTTTATATAATCCTCTTTTAACAATTCAATCGCAATGCTTCCATAACCTTTCTCCCGGACTTCCTCACAGACTGCGAAATAATCCAGCAACAGCATATTGGTATCTTCATCCGCCATCATAAAGGCATAGGCACGAAGTTCATCACTTTCTTTTTCATAAAAACCACAGCATTCATAACATCCGCTATTTATCAGTTTTTCAATCATGGAAAACGGTTTTAGTTCATTCGGCGGAAAGTCTCTGTGCCCGCGGCCGATGTAAACAGCTCTCGCCTCCTCCTGCTGCATTGGCCTACTGTATATATTCCGAATCGATGACATATTTTTCTCCTGTCTTCTGCACTTCCTCATAGAGCTGTATGACTGTCTTTCCAAATACAGGGTGCACCTTATAAGGCGTAATCTGTGACAACGGCTCCAACACAAAATCCCTGTTCTGCATATCAACATGCGGAATCTGAAGAGCATCTGTGTACAGAACCAGATCGTCATAAAAGATAATATCCAAATCCAGCGTTCTCGGCCCCCAATGCTTTATACGCTGTCTTCCAGACGCATCCTCTATTTCATGGAGTCTGTCAAGAAGTTCTTCCGGCGTATACAGTGTCCGCATCAGCACCGCACCGTTGAAAAAGTCTCCCTGTTCCACATCCCCATAAGAACGGGAACGAACCAGTTCCGAACTCTTGATAACTCTGCACTTTTCGTCAGAATCGAGCGTTTCAATGGCATCTTTGATATATTTGGGCCGATTGCCCACATTGGAACCGGTCGCCAGTATAGCTGTGTGCCACATACGGGTAATCTTAACGGATACCGACTGAAATTCCAGTCCGATTGGCGCTTCCGGCTTCCGGATTTCCAGCGTAACGCCCTCTAACAACGGAAATTCTGACAAAACTGCCTCAGCGGTCTTTTCCGCCACTGTTTCAATCAGCTTATAAACATTTTCGCTCACGAACTTATAAATAAACTGACACACATCACCATAGCTTGTGATAAGTTCCCGCTTATCCTCTCTGCCCGCTTTTCTCGTGTCCGTATAAAGAACAGCATTCACATAAAAATTCTGTCCCTTCTCCGTTTCCTCCTGATAAACACCATGGTGCGCAAATACTTTCAAATTTTCAATAATGATCTCATCCATTATATCATATCTCCTTTCCGAATTTCTCAACTGCAACTTTTCAACCTATTTATTGACGATTGCTTCTGTCATCCTGATTGCCCTTACATTCTCTTTCACGTCATGAACACGAACGAACATTGCGCCTTTCATCGTTGCTATAACAGTTGTTACCAAAGTTCCCTCCAAGCGCTCTGTCACCGGCAGATCGAGTGCGATACCGATTACCGACTTCCTGCTCGCGCCAACCAGGAGCGGATAGCCAAAGCTGTGCAGAATTTCCAGCTTATTCATGATGTCCAGATTATTCTCGTAAGTCTTGCCGAAGCCGATACCCGGATCCAAAAGAATCTTCTCGTCCGCGATTCCCGACAAACGCGCCGTCTGTACGCTCTCCGCCAGGTCTTCCAATACGTTTTGTATATAATCCGTATAATCAGACTCTTTTCGATTGTGCATCAGACTGCAGGGAATTCCTGCATCCGCTATCACTTTTGCAAGATTTCCGTCATATTTTAATCCCCATATATCATTGATCATATCCGCCCCGGCTGCAATCCCGGCGCTGGCAACTTTACTTTTGTATGTATCCAGCGAAATCGGGATGTCGAATCTTGCCCTGACCTGTTCGATTACGGGAACGACCCGGCTGATCTCTTCCTCCTCAGACAGAGGCGTATAGCCGGGTCTTGTAGATTCTCCGCCGATATCGACAACATCCATGCCCTCCTTGATCATTTCTTCCACATGAAAAAGAGCCGCATCCATTTGATTGAATTTACCGCCGTCCGAAAAAGAATCAGGCGTCACATTCAAAATTCCCATAACATATGTTTTTCCTTTGATATCAAATTCTCTCGCCCCAATTTTCATCTCTCTCCAATCTCCTTTCTTTATCGTTTGAGCATATCGATAGTCAAGTTATTAAATCAGGATTTACCTGCCTTATCAGTCACGAATCAGCTGAAAGAACGTATCCTGCAGGCATGGATTTTCTGCAAAACATCCCTGCCTGGAAAGCGTCACGGTCCTGCTGCCCGGCTTTTTCACACCGCGCATCGTCATGCACATATGCTCCGCCTCTACCATGACCATGACCCCCTGCGGTTTTAAATATCTCATGATAGACTCCGCAATCTGTCCCGTCATCTGCTCCTGAATCTGCGGCCGCCTTGCATAAGTTTCCACGGTGCGCGCCAGCTTACTCAACCCTACCACCTTACCGTCCGGTATATAAGCGATATGTACCTTCCCATAAAAAGGCAGCAAATGATGCTCACAGACGGAATAAAATACAATATCCTTTTCTACTACCATCTCATTATTTTCAATAACAAACGTTTTCGAAAGATGTGTGGATGCCTCTTCCTCCATACCCGCAAAGATTTCCGTACACATGCGGGCAATTCTGTCAGGCGACTCGATAAGCCCCTCTCTGGACGGGTCTTCACCGATACCCTCCAAAAACAATTTTACAGCTTCTTTTATTTTATTTTGATCTACCATGAGAGTCTCTCCTGATCATGTCTCTATGTTCTATGATATCTGTCAATTCACCCAAGAAAGAAAGAGAACCGAATGCGATCACGACCGCATCTTTCTCCCCCTCTGCCAATAAACAGGCGATTTCCACCGATTCCTGTAAACTGTCCGCCACCGTCACGCTCGGATGATATTCTCGCACCGCCTGCGCCAGTTCATAACCGCCTAACGCCCTCGGATTATGCGGCGGAGTCACCGTGATAATCTGCTCCGCATAAGGAACCGTTATCTTTATGATTTTATCATACTCCTTATCCGCCAAAATTCCCATAATATAAATTAATTTTTTTTGAGAAAAATAAAATTTTATGGACTGCGCCAACATGAGCGCCGCATCCTCATTATGTGCACCATCTATGACAAAAAGCGGTTTCCCGCCTATTACCTGGAATCTTCCCGGCCACTTCGTCAAAAAAAGCCCTTCCCGCAGCGCCTTTTCCGAAATCGGAAAACCGGATACATTCAGCGCCTCTGCAGTCTCCACCGCCAGAACCGCATTAGCGACCTGATACTGTCCTGCCAATGTAATTTCCAGGTTTTTATAGTTTCCATAGGTAAAACGCTGCTTTGCCAGACCATATTTTACCCCTTTTGCACAATTGACATCGGCAATACGCAGTTCACAACCAAGCCGCACCGCCTCCTGCCGGATGACGCGCATCGCCTCATCCTTCTGTCCGCACGATACGACCATGCAGTGTTCTTTCATGATACCCGCCTTCTGTAACGCGATTTCTTCAAGAGAACTGCCCAGCACTGCCATATGGTCCATACTGACAGAGGCAATGACCGCACAGACCGTTGTTTTGATCAGATTGGTCGCATCCGTCAGACCGCCGAGTCCGGCCTCCAATACGACGATATCGCATTTTTTATCCAGAAAAAAAAGAAAAGAAAGTGCCGTATCTACCTCGAACTGCGTCGGATGGGGCAGGCCTTCCGATGCCATCTGCACAGCCGCCTCTTTTACCTGCTCCAGATACCCGCCAAACTGCGCCTTTGGAATCATCTTTCCATTTACCTGAAAACGTTCCCGATAATCCGACAGTGTAGGCGAAAGATACCGTCCGACCTTATAACCTGCTTCCTGCAAAATGGTCGAAACATATGCGAGTACCGACCCCTTTCCATTCGTTCCCGCAATATGCACAAATTTTAATTTATCCTGCGGATTGCCAAGGCGCATACAAAGCTGCCGGATACTTGAAAGCCCGGGAATGCAGCCATAGCGCTGTAAACTTTCCACATACTCCATTGCTTCCTTATAAGTCATGCCGCATACTCTCTTATTTCTTTTAAATAACTTTTGTTATCAATGTATATTACCCGCCGTTATGGCTATCCTCTTATTATGAAAAATTTCCTTCACAATTTTATCCATTGCGGACTGCTCGGCTGGTGTCTGGAAATCCTGTTCACCGCTTTTCACTCTTTCCGTAGAAGAGACTTCAAACTATCCGGCATCACTTCAATCTGGATGTTCCCCATCTATGGAATGGCAGCGTTCCTCGCTCCCGTCAGCCGTCTGTTAAAAGGCAAGAACTTCATATTCCGCGGCTGTGTCTATACCGGTATTATTTTTCTGGGGGAATTTGTGTCCGGCATTCTGTTGCGTAAAAAAGGCCTCTGCCCCTGGAACTACGAAAAATCCAGATGGAACATCGGCAAGGTCATCCGCCTGGACTACGCCCCCTGCTGGTTCTTTTCAGGGCTACTGTTCGAACGGCTGCTTACGGAAAGCGACCGGCTTTCAGGATAACGCACATCCTATGAAGAATGCCTGTACTTTAGGCATTCTTCCCGCCCTAGTCCTCCAATGATGCGGAACCGATATCAAGTGTATTAAGAGTACGGCGCTTTCTTCTCGCCTCTTCCGACTCTTTTAATATGTAATTCTTGATTTCTTTCGCATTTTTGATATGCTCTAAAAGCAATTTGGGATGCGTGGTGTCACCCGTATAGCAGACGACCGTTCCGAGCCCGAAAAGTCTTTCCCCAAAACTTATTTCCAGTTCCACATCCTGTACTTTATACATATAACAGTCATTTTCATGCGTATGAAACAGACCGCTGTTGATCGTGATCATATCTTCTTCTACCGTATACTTTGTAAAGGTAAACGGTAATCCAAAAAACATCCATCTTTTTCTTTCTTCATATGCCATAAGCGCTCCCGCCTTTCTTTCACTACTTATGCTGATAACTTTTTTCTCTTGTATTAATATAGCACATTCGTAAGCATTCCACAACTGTTACAATCCGGCACAAGATGTAGATTCTGCTCCTGCTTTGTCCTATTTGCCATGGAAAATAAATCATTTTTCACATTGCAACCCCCGTCTCTTTATGATATGATATACAAAATATTGTAATGGAGGTATCTTATGACAGCAAAAGAATGTATTAGGGAACGCAGAAGCATCCGTCAGTTCAAAGAAGATAAAATTGACCACGCGCTGCTATCCGAGATCATCGAAACCGCTTCCTATGCGCCAAGCTGGAAGAACACACAGATTACCCGTTATATCGCCATCGAGGGCGAATTGAAAGACAAAATTGCTGCAGAAGGCACAAGTTCTTTTCCGAACAATGGTAAGATCATCGAAAATGCACCGATGCTGATTGCTGTCACCGTTATCAAAAACAGATGCGGTTACGAACGGGATGGTTCTTTTACCACGCCCCGTAAAGATACCTGGCAGATGTTCGATGCCGGCATTGCATCCCAGACTTTCTGTCTGGCTGCTTTTGAAAAAGGCATTGGTTCCGTTATTTTGGGTATTTTTGACCAGGACAAAATCGAGTCCCTTCTTCAGATACCGGAAGACCGTGAACTCGTTGCTTTAATTCCTATTGGCTATGCTGTGGAAGCGCCTGCTGCACCAAAGAGAAAGCCAGTAGATGATCTGTTATCTTTTATTTCATAAATACAAAAAATAGAAGGGAAAACTTCTCTTCTATTTTTTTGCTATTAAGTAATCGAAAGGAGTTACCATGCCAATGAGACATCTCATGAATCCACTTGATTTTACGGTAGAGGAACTGGATTCCCTCTTCGACCTTGCAAACGATATTGAAAAATATCCTGCCAGGTACGCTCATGCCTGCGACGGCAAAAAACTTGCCACCTGCTTCTATGAACCGAGCACCCGCACGCGGCTCAGCTTTGAATCCGCCATGCTCAGCCTGGGCGGACAGGTTCTCGGCTTCTCTGATGCCGGCTCATCTTCTGCTTCCAAGGGCGAAAGCGTATCCGATACGATCCGGGTCATCTCCTGCTTCGCCGATATCTGCGCTATGCGCCACCCTAAGGAAGGTGCTCCGATGGTCGCGGCGGACAAATCTTCAATCCCGGTCATCAATGCCGGTGACGGCGGCCATCAGCATCCGACACAGACGCTGACGGATCTGCTGACCATCCGTTCCCTGAAAGGAAGACTCGGCCACTTTACCATCGGCCTGTGCGGCGATTTAAAGTTTGGCCGGACCGTACATTCCCTGATCAATGCGCTCGTCCGTTACCCGGAGATTCACTTCGTTTTCATCTCACCGCCGGAATTAAAAGTTCCCGATTATATTACGGATATGCTGACCGAAAAGGGAATCTCCTACGAAGAAGTCATCCGCCTGGAAGAATGTATGCCGGACTTAGACATGCTCTATATGACAAGAGTACAGCGGGAACGCTTTTTCAACGAAGAGGACTATGTGCGTCTGAAAGATTTCTATATTCTGAATAAAGCCAAAATGGCACTCGCCAAAGACGATATGCTCGTACTGCATCCGCTCCCCCGTGTCAATGAAATTTCTGTCGAGGTGGATGATGACCCGAGAGCCGTCTATTTCAAGCAGGTGCAATATGGTGTTTACGTCAGAATGGCGCTTATTTTGACGCTTTTAGAAATAACCGTATAGAAAGGAGTACTCGGAATATGTTAAATGTAGGTAAAATCGAAGAAGGCTTTGTCCTCGACCATATCGAAGCCGGGAAAAGTCTGTCCATCTATCATCATCTGCAATTGGACAAACTGGACTGCATGGTGGCGATCATCAAAAACGCACGCAGTGAAAAGATGGGAAAAAAAGATATTCTCAAGGTAGAATGCGATATCAATACGCTGGATCTGGATGTGCTCGCTTTTATAGACCACAATATCACGATCAATGTCATCAAAGACGGAGAGTTAGTCGATAAAAAAGAACTGACCCTTCCTAAAGAAATCAAAAACATCATCAAATGCAAGAATCCGAGATGTATCACCTCCATCGAGCAGGAACTCCCTCACATCTTTGTCCTCACGGATGAAGAAAACGAAATCTACCGCTGTAAATACTGCGAAGAGAAATATAACGGGCATTTTTAAAGGATTCTACTGATGCCGCTGCCGCGACAGAATCTCAGGCTGCGCTTCTGTCAACGTAAAAAAGATTTGCCCCCGCAAATCTTTTTTACGTTTGTTCGTACATACTGACCTCAATCTTCCGCAGTTCCTCCGCAAAACTTTTCAAAATTGCCCGTTTCTCATCGGATACTTCCTGATTCTTTCCGTTCTTATAGCATATCCTGTGTTCCATGCTCGCCCAGAAATCCATCGAAATCGTACGAATCTGAACCTCTACCGGATAATACTGTGTTTCTTCCAATGTATAGATAGGCACGCCAACGACAATATGATAGCTCTTATAACCGTTTTCTTTTGGATTCTTTACATAATCCCGCTCCCGGATGACAAGAATACCTGTCTGTTTGCGTATAGCCGATACGACGCTGTAAATATCATCCTCAAAATAACAAATGACCCTGATGCCTGCAATATCGGTCAGTTCATCTCTCGCCACCTCTATAGAGACTGGCAGTTTCTTCTTTTCCAGCTTCTTCGTGATACTGATCTTGCTTTTAATCCGCTGTTGAATATTATGTATCGGATATTCCCTGCTCCGACTTCTGTACTCCGCATTCAGGCTGTCCAGGCGAATCTGAATGATCGTCAGCGCCTCTTCATACGGCTTGATCAGACCGTCGTATTCTTCCTGTGAAATTCCTTCTTTTTCTTCTTCCAATTCTGTTACCCCGTTTCATTACATTCATCTGTTCCACGATACCCTAAACTACTTCCGGTTGTCAATCATTTCCATACATATTTAAGATTTTTAACATTTTTTTCATAGAAATAAACAGTATGTATTCAATAAAATACAATTTTTTTTAAAATTATTATAGACATTATCTGAAAATTTGGTATCATATAAACAGAAACAGTAATGATTACTATTTTCATTATAAAAATTTTTATTCATTAAGCAGGAGGGACAATATTATGGCACAGAACAACACAGCACAGGTAGACAATTTAGTATCCTTATTGGACGGTTATGCAACAAAGGGCGGTCATCATTTGAATGTAAACGTATTGAACCGTGATATGCTCCTGGATGCGCAGAAACACCCGGAGAACTATCCACAGCTGACAATCCGTGTTTCCGGATATGCTGTAAACTTCATCAAACTGACACCGGAACAGCAGGCGGACGTTATCAGCCGTACCTTCCATGAGAGTATGTAATTATAACGGTATAAAGAGAAATGCAAGCAGGAACCGGTTCCGTATGGGCCGGTTTCTTTTTTACATTTTTATATCTCCCCTTTTCGGAAAAGTGTTCCTACTGCATAAAATTTGAAGTATAATGCATATTCCCGTATATGATTACCGATTTAGCACTCACTTAGCAGCTCTGCTCACTGGAATTTATTTATGTCGTGGATATTCGGGCATCAAATCAATCAATTTAATTGTCCGTCCTTCTTTATCCAATAGAATTTCAATATTTTCCACATCTCCGCCTAAA
>CAMWXB010000072.1 GCA_947178125.1 uncultured Lachnospiraceae bacterium
ATATTATGGTTCAGGGAAAAGTTGAAATCTGCGGCGTAAATACGGCCAAACTTCCATTGTTGAAAAATGCGGAAAAGGAGGAACTTTTTAAGAAAATCGGGGATGGCGATGACAATGCAAGAAAAGAATACATCAAAGGCAACCTGCGGCTTGTTCTGAGTGTGATCAAACGATTCCACGGAAGCAATGAAAATGTGGATGACCTTTTTCAAATCGGCTGCATCGGCCTGATCAAAGCAATCGACAATTTCGACAGCAGCCTGAACGTCAAATTTTCAACCTATGCGGTTCCCATGATCATCGGCGAAATCCGGCGTTATCTGCGCGACTCCAACAGCATCCGGGTCTCCCGCTCCCTAAAAGATACTGCCTATAAAGCAATCTATGCAAAGGAAAATCTGACAAGAAGAAATTCACAGGAACCCACCATGAACGAAATTGCTGCGGAAATCGGCATCTCCCAGGAAGATATCGTCTACGCGTTAGATGCCATCCAGAGTCCCATGAGCCTGTACGAGCCCATCTATACCGATGGCGGCGACACGCTTTATGTAATGGACCAGATCAGCGATAAAAAGAACAAAGAAGAAGTATGGGTAGAACATATTTCCCTCAGCGAAGCCATGAAAAAACTGTCCGAGAGAGAATATGAAATCATCACCCTGCGCTTTTTTGAAGGAAAGACACAAATGGAAGTCGCAGAAAAAATCGGCATCTCCCAGGCTCAGGTCTCCCGTCTGGAAAAAAACGCACTGAAAACAATGCGGAACTACCTGACCGCCTGAGGCTGTCAGGCATTTTCTTCGTATTTATTGAGATTGGCAATATCATAGGACAATGTAATATCTCTGTCCCCATATAATTTAAAATAATTCTGCACGATACGCTCCGTTACAATACGGATATCGCTTCTCTCGGCTCCCAGCAAGATCACCAGGAACTGGGAACTGCTGTATCTCGTTCCGACATCCACGCCGCGCAGGGACTTGATAATCGCCTGCTCCATACACTGCATCGCCCGTTCCATCTGCTCAATCCTGATATCGCTGCCGTCAGAAGAATATAAAGTGAAAAGAATCAACTGCATCTCCTGATTATTCCGCTGTGAAAAGTGCATAACAAAATCATAGACCCGACCAAATTCCTCATATGCGATCTGAAAAGCGCCATGATAAGTCTGCCGGTTCTCTACCATGCCCACCAGTCTTTCCAGATCGGCCTTTGACTGCTCCAGCGTTTTGGCCATACTCGTTCCCTGATAAAAGAGATAACGCTGCTCTGCATCATTATTCTGTTTTACATGATACAGCGCCTTGTCCGCTTTTCTTACGAGTTCTCCGAAACTTCCGCCGTCCACACCGAAAAGACTGATGCCAATGGAAAGAGAAATATTTTTCAGCATACCGATCTCATTCTTCCGCGATTCAAAAGATTCCAGGATCATCTTGACCTTCTCTTCCGCCTCTTCCTGTTTTGAAATGCCATCGACATAATAGAGAAATTCATCGCCGCCCATCCGGCACACAATATTTTTTCTGGAAACTTCCTTTAACAGGTCTGCGACTTCTTTCAACACATAATCGCCCGCCAGATGTCCGAATTTATCGTTCATCTCCCTGAAGTTGTCCAAATCGATCATCATAATGCAGCCGTTGCCGTTCCGCAGACTCTCGGTGATCTCTTTCTCACCCTGTTCCCTGCCGAGCAGTCCGGTCAGATAATCCACTCTCGAATCCAGTCCCGTTTCTTCTCTCGTCACACCGCCGTAAATTTTATCGCTGTTGAAAATCGGCATGACCATATCTTCTTCCGGAATATTCTGCTGCAAATTGCCCTCATCTAAAAGTTCCATGAACTGATCTACGAGATATGGGTCAAATTGTGTGCCCTTTCCTCGAAGCAGTTCCTGTTTGACCATTTCGTCCTGCAGCCGTTTCCTGTATACACGGTTGCTCGTCATGGCATCATAAGAATCCACGATTCCGATAATCCTCGCAACAAGCGGGATTTCATCACCTTTCAGGCCGCTCGGATATCCTTTTCCATCGAACCTCTCATGATGAAATTTGGCGCCAACGCTCACATTCGGGAACATCTTGATATCCTTGAGTATCTCCGCTCCCATGACTGTATGATTTTTGATCAGTTCAAATTCCACGTTAGTCAGTTTAAAAGGTTTATTCAGTACGGAATCCGGCACACCGATCTTGCCGATATCATGCAGAAGCGCTATGTAATGAATATTCTGTACTTCTTCTTCCGACCATCCTATTTTCCGTGCCAATGCCTCCGAATAGTAGGCAACCCTGATAGAATGGCCCTTCGTATAATCATCTTTCGCATCTATCGTATTGGCCACCGTCGTAATGGCCTGAAGCGTTACGAGTTCTACTTCTCTTGTTTTCTCTTCCAGCCTGCGCTGTAAATCTTTCCGATATCCGTCTAACTCAATCGCACGGCGGATACGGTTCAGCATAATGCCCGGCTCAAAGGGCTTCGTAATAAAATCATGCGCTCCCATCTGAAAACATTTGGACTCCGTCTCCGTCTTTCTGTCCGCTGTCAGAAAAATGACCGGAATCTTACACCAGTCCTTGTTTTCCTGCAGCAGCTTCATCACTTCAAATCCGCCGATTTCCGGCATAAATATATCCAAAAGTATCAAATCGGGCCTGAACTTCATCAGGTATTTAAAAGCCTGCTTCCCGGAATTGACACCGACTACCTTATATTCTTCCATCAGGAATTTCTGTGCCGTCACCAGATTCATTCTATCATCATCGACGATCAGAATTGTCTTTTTTACGCCCATATACAAATAACCATACCTTCCATTTATCCAGCCATGCCGCCTGGTGCGAACTTTAGAAGTTCTTCTCATCCTATTATACTTTTTTCTCATTTAAAAAGCAATCGAATATCTGATAATCTGTTGATATCCGACTGCCTTTTTTATTCTACCGTTAAATATCGGCTTATGTTTCCCGCAGAATCTCTTTTTTCAGTCTGCGCATGATTTTTTTCTCCAGCCTGGAAATATAGGACTGCGAAATACCGAGAAGTTCAGCGACTTCTTTCTGCGTCAGTTCTTTGCCGTCAGCCTGGCCGAGTCCGAAACGAAGCCGGATAATCGTCTGCTCCCGTTCAGAGAGCCTGGATATCGCCTTGATCAAAAGCTTCCGCTCTACCTCATTTTCAATATCCTGATAGATGACATCCTCATCCGTTCCCAGAATATCGGAAAGCAGCAGTTCATTTCCGTCCCAGTCCACATTCAGCGGTTCATCGATGGACACCTCCATTTTGTGTTTGCTGTTCCTTCTTAAATACATCAGAATCTCGTTTTCAATACAACGGGAAGCGTATGTTGCCAGCTTAATATTTTTCTCCGGATTAAAGGTATTGATGGACTTTATCAAACCGATCGTACCAATGGAGATCAAATCTTCCACCCCGACTCCCGTATTGTCAAATTTTTTGGCTATGTACACGACCAGGCGCAGATTATGTTCGATCAGAAGCGCTTTTGCCTCGCTCTCAAATTCCGTACCAAGATCGCCGATAATCTCATTTTCTTTCTCCACTTCGAGCGGCGGGGGCAATACCTCCGCGCCACCTATATAATGTATGTCTCCCTGCCTGTGCATCAGGAATCTGGTATCCCTGTGCACCATTTTGAATTGCACTTTGCCGGGAATTGCCACTTTAAAAACCATTTTTTTCCCTCCTAGTTTTCCATTAGTTGAGGATGCAGGATCATCTGATAAAGACTATCCTGTGATATTCCCGTATTACAGATTGCAACAATGACCCGCTTGCAGCATATTTCCCGATAGGTATCTTCGATGACCAGTTCCGGCAGTTCATAAGCATCCAGGATTCCTCTTTTTTTCCCGATGCTCCGATAGGGAATAGCGTGATACTTTTCCGGCAGAAAAAAATCACGAAATTCTCCGGCAGCGCTTTCGCTGATCACACAGACCGGTGCACCGTTTACGGGTTCACACAAATGATTTCCCGTATCAAGGAGCGCTTTCATATGAATATTTTTTTCTCCGATCGGAATCCGAATCTCCTTCAGATCATTTTCCTTTTCCCGCCGCAGCTTCCGAAGCAGGCATTGCAGAAATCGATAACTGATATACCCGCAAAAAGCAACTGCCCAGATACCATATTGTTGTCTTCCCATCCATGCGAAGCGGCTGGTCAGCCATAATACAACGCTCCCCATAAAAAAACCGCATACACCCATTACGATGCTGCTCTTTACAAGACGCGATAACGGCCGGATTGCAAATACAAAGCGAATCATGCACATACTGACAGGTATTACTCCAAATGCGAGCCTTATCCTCAAATTCCAGACCGGAAACAAAATGACCAGACATATCATACCGGCCCCCAGTAAGGCTCCGGGTATCATTCTTCTATGCGTGGCAGTACACTTCAGAACTTTCCCCGTGATGGATAACAGATACAGATTCATGACGAACTGAATGAAAAATACACTGTCAATATATAATTTGTAATACACTACCCACCTCCTGTTGTCTGCTTCATTATATGAAAAAAGAGATGATAATTTTGTCAAATATAGGGAGCATTTCCAAATTATTTTCTGACCGTTTTCGCGCAAAATAATAGAGCTTCTTAGACTGCGTCCTCTGCTGCCTTAGAAGCTCTTTTTGTGTTGTTATTTTCTCTGTAAGAAATCCGGAATCTTCAGCGATTTCTCTTCCACCGAACTCTTGATATCCGTTGCCCGGTTGATTCCGGCTATCGGTCTGACCTCCTGCTGTGCTTCTCCCGATGTCCCCGCCGCGGTTCCCTGTCCGGCCAGGATAGAAGAAGGACGAATCCCCAGATTTGCCGTTCCAAAACCGACATGACCGGCAGCGGCATTCGTTCCGGGCGCCTTACCCTGTAAAGATGTGGGCGTTATGTATGCCGACTTGAATCCAAGTCCCTTTAACTGGTTCGTTTTCTCTTCAATACCCGTTGCAATGATCGTCACCTTACAGGTATCCGACATATTCGCATCATACATGGCGCCAAAGATAATGTTAACATCATCACCTGTCAGATCTCTGACGTAATCAGCCGCATCCGAAGCATCTGCCAGCGAAATATCGCCGGACACATTAATAATAACATGTGTTGCGCCGGAAATCGTCGTTTCAAGCAGCGGACTCTCCACCGCCATCTTGACCGCTTCACTCGCCTTGTCCTCTCCTTTGCCGGCGCCGATGCCGATATGGGCAATTCCCTTATCCTTCATAACAGTCTGCACATCAGCAAAGTCAAGATTGATAACAGCCGGCACGTTGATCAGGTCCGTAATGCCCTGCACTGCCTGCTGTAATACTTCGTCCGCTTTCTTCAAAGCGTCCGGCATAGTCGTTCTCCTGTCAACAATTTCCAATAATTTATCGTTAGGAATGACGATCAGCGTGTCCACATTGTCCTTAATCTTATCGATACCGCTCAGCGCATTGACCATACGCGCCTTTGCCTCAAAACGAAAAGGCTTGGTCACAACGCCTACCGTCAAAATTCCCATGTCCTTTGCCAGTTTGGCAACGACAGGCGCGGCTCCGGTTCCGGTCCCGCCTCCCATACCGCATGTTACGAATACCATATCCGCGCCTTTCAACGCCAGCGCAATCTCTTCTTCACTCTCTTCTGCGGCCTTCTCGCCAATCTCCGGCTTGGCGCCAGCCCCTAATCCCTTTGTAAGTTTCTCGCCAATCTGCAGCAGTTTGGGAGCCTTACAGAGCTGTAACGCCTGCTTGTCCGTATTGATTCCGATAAAGTCTACTCCGTCAATACTTTCATCGATCATTCTATTAACAGCATTATTACCCGCTCCACCAACACCTATAACGATTATCTTTGCAGCGGATTCAGCATCGTTTGTCTTAATCTCAAGCAAGGTAGTACCTCCTTTTATTCCAAAATAAACTCATATAGATTATCATACAATTATTTTTTCAAATTAACAACCCCATTTTTTCGATTTTCATTCTGATTTTATACTTTATCGTTAAGATGGGAAGAATTACCAGTTAATCCGGTTCAAAACTGATCGTCTTGGTGTCCTCTGTATATTCTCTCAAATCCAACGTTCCGCTCTTTCCTTCCAGACTCGGAAGCATATACTGCAGCCTCATGATCTTCTCGTCAATATCGTCACTGGAGCCCATTGCCACTCTCGCGTCTCCGAAGATCAGTGTCACCTCATAATCCGGTGAAAAATAAATCTTGTCCACCGGCAGGGAATACTTTTCAAGCAGCTGCGTAATATTCAGAATATCCTCAAAAACTGCCTGATTCTCCACAGGGAGCGGTTCATGCAGGATTACATGGGAAAAAGAAAGCCCCGTCACCTGCGGGATTCCCAGCGTTTTTTCTTCCGCTGTCTCCACCACGATACCATCCTTATCAAAATAAATATACCTTCCAAGATATGCCACATAGCCCGCTACTGCCTTTTCATATACCTTGATCCTGATGGTATCCCTCGCTTCAACGGAAACATCCATCGTCTGGATAAAAGGAATGTTGTCAATGCCCTTATCCCGATATTTCAAAGACAGAAAAATAGAGTTATTCCCATATCTCCCATCCATGACCATCTCCATGATCTCCTCATTTGTATAATGAAGATTGCCTTCCACATACACGGTCGTGACCGTATAATTTTCCACGATATAAATATATCCTGATACAAACAGCGTAAGCAGCAGGAAAAGGAGCACAGAAAGGATGATAATCCGCTTCGCTCTGCCAAAACGAATCTTCTGTTCTATCTGTTCCTTCTGCTTTCCCTTTCCCGTATTGTTCTTGACAAGCCGCAAATGAGGATTCTTCTTATTCAGTTTTTTTACGACCTTCTTGCTGCTCATACCTTTTATTCCTTTACAATAAGCCCCTGGAGAACTGCATCGCGATGCGATTCTCCGATACGAAGAAGCGATGCGGAACCATCTTAGAATTTCTTAGTCAGCGCCTTAGGCTGGCTTAGAAATTCTTTCCGCGCTTCGCACTTCACGCCGAGCGAACACATATCCTGGCAGATATCCTCATAACCTCTTTCAATAAAATGGCAGTTCTTTATTACGCTCCTGCCCTCCGCCGCGCTGCCTGCAAGCACTAATGCCGCTCCGCCGCGCAGTTCCTCCGCCACAAGATTCGTTCCATGAAGCCGCTTAACCCCCGACACACAGACACGGTTGTTCTGACACTGAATTTTCGCCCCCATCTGCCGCAGCTGCGGCACAATGCGGAACCGGTTCTCAAAAATCGTCTCTTCCAGAACACCTTCACCATCCGCCAATGTCATTGCTGCCAGAAAAGCAGACTGTAAATCCGTCGGAAATCCCGGATAGCACTCTGTCACAAGTCCGGGCGGCATCACTCTTCTCTCTCTGCAGGCGGCAAAGAGGCCTTCTTCGCTTTCCCCGATTTCTGCTCCCATGGAAGAAGCGGCCGCGCTGACAGCCTTCATCTGCATACAGGGCGCTTCTTTTAAGAAAACTTCGCCTCCACAGCACAGACACGCCGCCAGATAAGTGCCCGCCACAATTCGATCGGCTGGAACCCGGTATGTGACCTCATGCAGTTTTTCTACGCCCCGGATACGGAGCGTTTTCGTGCCGGTGCCCTCGATATCCGCACCCGCTTTTTGCAGGAAACCGCATAAAGCAGTTATTTCCGGCTCCTGCGCAGCATTCTGGATGACCGTATCTCCTTTGGCGAGCACCGATGCCAGTATAAGATTTTCTGTAGCGCCCACACTGACAAAAGGAAGCCTGTGTATGGCCCCGGTCAGTTCTTTTGTCTCCGCATCAAATCCGTCTTCCCGTTCCTGAATGATTACCCCCATTCTCCGCAATCCCTGAAGATGCAGGTCGATGGGCCTTTTACCAATGACACAGCCGCCCGGATACTGCATACTGACGCTCCCCGTACGGGCGAGCAATGCGCCGAGCAGCATAATGGAAGAACGCATGACGCAGACGGAATCCGACGGCATATCGCATCTGGATACAGCAGAAGCATCTATCCTTACGGTATGTCCATCCCGGTCTATGGTACAGCATAAACTTTCCATCAGACGAAGCATATGATATACATCGCTGATCATCGGACAATTTTCTATCTCACAAACGCCGTTTATCAAAAGAGCCGCCGCCAGAATCGGCAGCGCTGCATTTTTGGAGCCTTGTATCTTGACCTGACCTTTCAGGCAGTTTCCACCATATATCTGAATCGCATCCATAGCAAACCCTCAAAGCAGATAATATATGACCTACTTTATCTATATGGAAAAAACTGCAAAAATTATCTTGTACTTATAAATCTTTTAACCGGATTCCCTTCGCCACACTCAGCACGAGCCCGATTTCAATCAGCAAAAACAATACGGAAGTACCGCCATAACTGATAAAAGGAAGGGAAATACCTGTATTCGGAATCGTATTCGTTACAACGGCTATGTTCAAAATGACCTGAATTGCTATATGTCCAAGCGCACCGACTACCAACAGAGCCCCGAATAAGTCCGGCGCATTGTTGGCGATGATCATAAAACGCCAGATGAGCATGATAAACATCAAAATAACGGCGATTGCCCCAAACAGCCCGAGTTCTTCACAGATGATCGAGAAAATCATATCGTTCTGCGCCTCCGGTATGAAGCCCAGCTTCTGTTTGCTGTTGCCAAGCCCTTTACCGAGAATCCCGCCGGAACCGATGGCGTAAAGTCCCTGCAGTGTCTGGAAACCTTTTCCGCTGGCGTAAGCCTCCGGGTTCAGCCACGCCAGAATACGCGCGCCACGGAATCCACCCAGATCGTCTGCGCCCGATTCCGCCATTTTTACGATAATAAAAACAATGATAGCGGCAGCCGCGATTGTGATCAGCCCAAGAATCACAAACCGCTTATAGTCCGGGCAGGCCACGAACAACATCAGCACTGCAATCCCCATAACAATGATCGCGGAACTCAGGTTCGACGTGATCCGCCACAACATCAGGGCAATCGGCATGGGCACTGCCAACACCGTGAGGAACCCTTTCCGCTGTCGGATGCCCTTTCCCATCGAACAGATCATGCTCGCCAGAAAAAGAATCATTCCCAGCTTTGCAATCTCCGCCGGCTGTACGGAAATACCGGCAATATTCAGCCATCTTTTTGCACCATGGGATTCCGTTCCGAACGGAATGATCAATAAAATCAGGACAACGGAAACGATATATCCTAACATCGCAAAACGTTCCCAGAAATGATACGGAATATTGGCCACGACCATCATTGCCACGAGACCGACTGCCGTTGCGCCGAGCTGTTTCCTGAAATACCAGGCGGAATCTCCGTCAAACTGCAGATTCGCCGAATAGGAACTTGTGGAATATACCATCACAAGACCGAATCCCAACAGGAAAATGACAATAAATAACAGCGTATAGTCCATATAATTCGCAATATTTGATTTTCTACGGGATGAACCTCTTTCCGCCACGCTCATAACTCCTTTAGCTGCTCAACATACTCTTTAAATTCCCTGCCTCTTACCTCATAATTCGGAAACATCCCCCAACTCGCACAGGCAGGAGAAAGCAGGACCGCATCGCCGGAAACTGCCTTTTCCACACAAATATCCAGCGCTTCTTTAAAACTGTCCGCAAAAACGATGTTTTCAATGCCGTGTGCTCTGGCACATGCCGCAATCTTATCTCTTGTCTGCCCGATCAGGACAAGGCATTTTACTTTCCCGTCAAACGCCTCGATCCACTCGTCATACTCGCTCTCTTTATCGTAACCGCCGCCGATCAGGACCGTCGGTTTTGTCATCGCTTTGATTCCCTGAATGGCCGCGTCCGGATTGGTCGCCTTAGAGTCATTGTAATAATCCACCCCTCGTTTGGATGCTACAAATTCGATGCGGTGCTCCACCGCTTTGAACTGCTTTACCGTCTCCAGAATTTCTTCCATCGGCACCCCTACGGACTGTGCGATTGCGATAGCCGCCATCACGTTTTCTACATTACAGAGGCCGACCAGATTCATCTCGTGAATGTTCATGAGCCTTTCGGCGCGGCCGCCGTGTGCCTGATAAATTTCTTCTCCGTCAAGATACAGGCCCTCTTCCAGCTTTCTGCCGGATGAAAAATAAATGACGCCCGCCGGGCAGTTCTCCCCGAATTTTCCAGTATATACATCCTCATAATTTAAAACACATATATCGTCCTTTGTCTGATTCTCCGCAATCCGCTCCTTGACTGCAATGTAGTTTTCCATCGTATGATGCCTGTTCAGATGGTCCGGCGTGATATTTAAAATCGCCGACACAACGGGATGAAAAGTCTGAATCGTTTCCAGCTGAAAACTGCTGATCTCCGCCACTGTGACCGTATCATCCGTGGACTCAAGCGCCGTCTGCGTATAGGGATTCCCGATATTTCCCACCACATACACGCTCTCAAAATGCCTTTTCATGATTTCCCCGACCAGAGTGGTCGTCGTGGTCTTACCGTTCGTTCCGGTAATCGCGATCACCCTTCCTTTTCCGAGGACATAGGCAAGTTCTATCTCTCCCCAGATACCGATACCCTTTTCCCGCAGGCTCATGGCAAGCGGCGTATCGACCGGCACACCCGGACTGAAAACGGCAAGCGAAACCTCTTCCTTCACTGCTTCCGGAAGATTTCCCGTCACGATTTCACAGATACAGGAAGCCGGCAGTTTCTTCTCTATTTCCTCTTTACCCGCTTTTTCATCATACAGAATCGGACAGGCTCCCACTTTATACAAAACCTCTGCTGCCCCGATGCCGCTGATGCCGGCGCCCACTACCAATATCTTTTTCCCTTTTAATTCCATCTCTGTATTCTTATTCAACATCGTTCTCCTTAATAACTATACCTTTCTCTCAACCTGTTCCTTTTAGCTTAATCCCATCAGCGCCACAAGGCAGAGCAGCGCCGTTATGATCGAAAAGACTGCTACCACTCTTGTTTCGGACCAGCCGCACAGTTCAAAATGATGATGGATAGGCGCCATCTTAAAAATACGCTTTCCGCCGGATATTTTAAAATACGATACCTGAATGACGACAGACAACACTTCAATCACATAAATAAACGCCACGATTGCCAGAAAAACCGGCATCTGCATCATATAGGCCGTTGCCGCCACAAATCCGCCAAGCGCGAGTGAACCGGTATCCCCCATAAAAACGCTCGCCGGATGCACGTTGAACAGCAAAAAGCCGAGCAGCGCGCCGACAACCGCACAGGTAATCGGCTCGATTCCGCTCTGTAAGCCGATCGCAACGACCGTAAAGAATGTTGCGATCAGAACCGTAACGGAACTCGCCAGCCCATCCAGTCCATCCGTAAAATTCGCACCGTTTACCGTACCGATAACGATGAAGAACAGAATCGGAATGTTCAAAATGCCAAAATCCAATGTAACGCCCGGCATGAAAGGAATTTTCATCGCCAGAGACACATCGGTATAGTGTGTAATATAATAGGCAAATACTCCGGTCACGATGATCTGCAGCGCCATCTTCTGCCACGCCCGAAGCCCCATCGAACGTTTTAAGACAACCTTGATATAATCATCCAGAAAACCGATCAGCCCGAATCCCATCGTCACGAACAGAATCGGAATGATGCGGGGATACTCTCTTACATAAAGAATCGAAGTCGCTACAATACTGATCAAAATCAGGATACCGCCCATCGTAGGCGTTCCATTCTTTTTCAAATGCGCCTTCGGCCCTTCATCCCTGACAGTCTGGCCTACTTTCAGCCGCTTCAGAAACGGTATTACGACCGGTCCCAAAACAACACTGATCGCAAATGAAATGATTACCGACATCAAAATTGTAGCATTCATCCTATGCCTCCTTTATCTTCTACCAACGTCATTCTCCGGACTTCCCGGATGCGGATCCTTCTGAACCGCTTCTGTTATTATAGTCCATATTACCCAAATAAGGAAGAATATTTTCAAAAAGCTGTTTTACCACCGGTGCCGCAATCTGGCCTCCATAGTAGACCCCCTGTGGATGATTGATGATACAGAGCGCGAGTATCTCAGGATTATCAGCAGGCGCAAAACCAATAAAAGATGCAATATATTTACCGCTTCCTCTCGGCAGAGTCTGACTCGTGGCAGTCTTTCCGCCGATGCGGTATCCCTCGATATAAGCTTTCTGGCCGCCGCCGCTTTCCACGACCTGCTCTAACAGATACTTCATCGTTTCCGATGTCTCCGCAGACACGACATTTTCCCTGACCTGATAAGCAAACGACTGGCTGTTGCTTCCGTCCGTATCGGCTACCCGTACGCCGAAGTGCGGCGTTACGCGCCTTCCGCCGTTGACAAAAGAAGAGACCGTTACCGCCAGTTGAATCGGCGTAATCTGAAAGGACTGGCCAAAGGAGATTGTTGCAAGTTCCACCAGGCCGATATTTTCCTTCTTGTGCATGATCGTTCCCGCCTCACCCGGCAGGTCGATTCCCGTCTTATCGAGCAGTCCGAACTGTTTAAAATATTTATAATAATTATCCACGCCGAGCCGCAGTCCCACCGTTACGAAAACGGGATTGCAGGAATTCATCGTCGCCTGCACGAAATTCTCCGCTCCGTGGCCCGCGACCTTATGGCACCTGATCTTTCTGTCCTCTACCATGACATAGCCCGGACAGCTGAACGTATCATCAACTGTAACGACCCCTTCTTCCAGTGCCGCTGCAGCAGTTACTGTTTTAAACGTGGAACCCGGCTCATAAGTATCGTTGATACATCCGTTTCTCCACATGGCATTCAAAAGTTCCTGCTTTTTCTCTGCATCCAGGTCCGCTTCCTCCAGATCTTCCGGCAGCGTATAGGGATTGTTCAGGTCAAATTCCGGCACGTTGACCATCGCCTTGATTTCGCCGTTCTGCGGGTTCATCACAATGATTGAAACGCTCTCCGCCTGCTTCGTCTCCATCGTCTGCATGGCAAGCTGCGTCGCATAACTCTGGATATTCATATCCAGACTGATATATAAATCTTTGCCGTTCACAGGCTCAATACGCTCTTCCCCTGCTTCCGGCACCTCGACCCCTTTGGCATCCGTCACTGTCAAAATCATTCCCGCTTCGCCCTGTAAGTATTCCTCATAAATGACCTCCAGGCCGATGATGCCCTGATTGTCACCACCCGTAAAGCCGAGTACCTTGGAAGCGAGAGAGTCATAGGGATAATATCTTTTATAATCCTCATCCACCTTGACGCCCGCCAGTTCATAAGACCTGATCGTATCGCCCACGGATTTATCCACGTTGCTTTTGATTTTTTCGATGGCGGAATACTTTTCTACACGTTTTCTGACATAGTCCTCCGACAGTCCCAGTTCTTTTGACAAGACGGCAATGACCTGCTCCGCATCTTCTATCTGATTGTGAATGACCGATATGGTGCATACCGTCCTGTTATCGGCAAGAATTTCTCCGTTGGCATCGATGATTCTGCCCCTGGCGGCTTTGATACTGCGTTCTCTCTCATGCAGCTCTTTGGCTTTCTCCATATAATATTCCGACTGAAAGACCATCAGATAAACCAGTCTTCCAATCAGCACCATAAAGACAGCCAGGCAAAGGAACAGTACCGTGACCGTTTTGTTCCGGTGAAAAGTCTTATGAGAATGATCTGCTTCTTTCATCTTTTAAGAAAACCTCATAAAAAGGTATTAATATAATTTATTACCATTTTTATGAGGTTATTCGTATGAACTATAACATTATATCCGCTCAGGGACCGAAATTGTCATCGTCCTGCTCGCCTCCGCCCGCCGGCGGTTCTCCGATACCGCTTACGGGCACATCGTTTTCGCCGCCCGTGATCAGCGCATCCCCACTTACCGATGCACCTGTTTCCGGGTCCACCAGATTGCCGGTATTAGGGTCTTTCAGATAACCGGATTCCGGGTCTACCGGGAAAGTCTTCCAGGTCTCCGTATCCGCTGCGGATTCCGGCTCCTCTTCTTCCCCGTCCTCGTTTTCTTCCCCTTCTTCGCCTTCTCCCTCTTCCGTCTGCTGCTGCATCGTAATCTGCATCTGCAGTTCGTTAAGTTCTTCTATCTCTTTTTCGGATAATTCCTCGGTCATGAAAATATTCAGGTATGGCAGGACTTCCATCAATATCTTGCGCACGATCCTGGTCGCGAATTTCGCATCATCCTGCTGCGCCGCATTCGGTCTGTCTACAACGACATAAATTGCGATTTCCGGGTCATCCGCCGGTGCATATCCCATGAAGGATACGACATACTCCCTATTACCGCGGGGCAGCGTTTCCGCAGTTCCCGTCTTACCGCCGATCATATACCCCGGCGGTCTTGCCGTTTTACCGGTTCCCTTCTCACCGGTCACGACCAGATTACAGTATTCCAATATTTTATCGCTCGTCGATTGCGATATCGTCTGCTTTAACAGTCTTGGCGTGATATTTTCCACCGTTGCGCCATCCGAAGTCATAATCCTGCTGACGACATGCGGCTCATAATAGTAACCGCCGTTAATCAGAGAACAGAAGCCCGTGATCACCTGAATCATCGATGCATTGAAGCCCTGCCCGAAAGAACAGGTCGCAAGCTCCGTCTGACGGATATTGTCCTTATTATAAACGAGGGAAGCCGTTCTCGATTCTCCGGCCAGATCGATATTTGTCTTGAGTCCGAAACCGAATAGATGCTGAAAATCAATAAACCGGTCTTTTCCCAGTTTGAATGCTACGTTCATCAGAACAACATTACAGGAACGTTCAATTCCTTCTGCGACGGAAATATAACCGTCTCCGTATATCTGGTGGCACTTGATCTTATAATCGCCTACCTCCAGACGCCCTTCACAGTTGAACTTCTCATCTCCCATGATCGCACCGGTCTCAAGCGCCGCCGCCACCGTAAAAGGCTTGGAGACGGAACCCGGCTCATAAGTATCCACGATGCAGAAATTCTTCCATAAAGCATCGAGATGCCGGTACATCGTTTCATCATCCATCATCCTGATCATGTCCGCCGTCAGGTATTCGCCGGTCCGCTGATTCTTCTCGTCCAGTTCCGGCATTCCAATCAGATTGTCCGTATTCCGCGTATCGTTCAGATCATAGTTCGGATAACTTGCCATCGCGAGAATATTGCCCGTATCAACTTCCATAATGATACATCCGACATTATGCGCCCCATTACCGGGTCTGACAGCGTCCTTATATTCTTCATTAAATTCCAGCAGGTATTTTTCGACGATGCTCTGGATATTGCCGTCAATCGTCGTCTGAATATTATAACCGTCAATTGCGGGAATCGTCGTCCGTTCCAGATTGGAATCATCGTTCAGATACCCGTACTGCCGGCCGTTGGTGCCGCACAGGACATCATTATAATATTCTTCCAGCCCATACTGCCCGGCATTGTCGCTCCTTGTAAAACCGATGACATCACAGGCAAGGGAACCGTTCGGATATTCTCTCTTGTATTCATCCTCAAACCAGATTCCTTTTATCTTGGAACCATTTTCTTCATCTGCCTGCAGCGCTTTGAACTTTTCCACCTGTTCATAATCCAGACGTCTTGCCAGCACATAGTAGGAGGAATTGGGATGCGTCATGATATATTCCCGTACCGCACCCGTATCAACGCCAAAAACGGTACGCAGCGCATTCAGCGTGGGTTCCAGATTGGTCTCATCATCCATCAGCACCTTTGTATCCAGAATCACATTGTATACCTTGTTGCTTATCGCCAGCACTGTACCGTTAGCATCCAATATTTCGCCACGCTTAAAAGGTATTGTCACAGAGTCATACTCCAGCTGTGACAATACCTGCTTTTTATAATCGTTTCCCTTATCCCGGTTAATCAGGATCAACCGGATGCTCAACATGATGAAAGCCATTAATACAAGTAAAAAAAGTATCAAAAGCTTCTTCTGCATCCAAAAGGTAAATCTGTTTGAGCGTTCTCGTCTCATTCTTTATTTCCCCATACGGTACCCACTCAATCCGGAATCGGAGCCACCTGTTTAACATAATCGTTATTTTCACTTTCGAAAACGACTATCTGCCCTTCTTCCGCATATTTCATACCAAGTTCCTGAATCGCGATTCTTCTGACTTCCTCCAGATCAATACTGCTCGTAATTCTGTTATATTCCTCATCATTCGCAAGTTTCAGATCATTCAATTCCTTTTCCAGCGACGCGATATGTTTGATACTGTTGGTAATATCCGACTGCAGTCTGATATAGCCTACCAAAATACAGCCTGTCGCCAACAAAGCGAGACTCAGGAACAGAACATAGCCAAGGCTCATGTGTTCCGCCTTTTCTCTGTTCTTTCTCGCCGTATTGCTCAATTTTTTCTTAGGACTCTGCTCTATTTCCCTTGTGACATCCAGCTTTCTGACCGCGCTGCCCTGTATGTATCGACTGCTCTGTGCCCGGCCGCTCTGCATGCTTCTGCTTCCCTGCACACGGCCGCTGCTCTGCATACTCCTGCCGCTTCGTGCCTGTCCACCACCCTGCATGCTTCTGCCGCTCCGTGCCTGTCCACCACCCTGCATGCTTCTGCCGCTCCGTGCATATCCACCACCCTGTGGGCGCGCACCGGATGTTCTTTCCCGAACTGCTGCCATACTGCTATATCCTTTCAATCCAGATTTTACAATTCTTTCTTTTCTTCTTTGCGGCACTATTTGCCGCCTCGCTCAAAAACCCGAAGTTTTGCGCTTTTGGCTCTTCTGTTCTCTTCGATTTCTTCTGCTGAAGGCAGAATCGGTTTTCTTGTGACCACCTTTCCCATAGATACTCTGCCACAAGTGCAGACTGGAAATTCCGGCGGACAGATACAGGGATTTTCCTTTTCCCGAAAAGCCGCCTTGACGATTCTATCCTCCAAAGAATGGAATGTAATGATACAGAGCCTTCCGCCCGGATTCAATATTTCGATGAAATCTTCCAGCGAATTCCTCAGGACTTCCAGTTCCCGGTTGCACTCGATGCGGATGGCCTGAAAAGTTCTTTTGGAAGGATGTCCATCTCGCCGCATCTTTGCAGGAATCGCCGCCTTAATGATCTCGTTCAGCTCTCCCGTCGTCTCTATGGACTTGTCCTTTCTCGCATTCACAATATGTTTTGCGATATTTTTCGCAAACTGTTCTTCCCCGTAATCCCGGATGACCCGGTAAAGTTCCATCTCCGAATAGGTATTGATGATTTCTTTGGCGCTCACTGACTGCCGCGTATCCATACGCATGTCCAGATCCGCATCATGCTGATAGGAAAATCCCCTTTCAGCATGGTCTAATTGATAGGAGGAAACACCAAGATCCAACACGATGCCGTCCACTTTACCGATACCGATACTTCTCAACACATTGCAGGAATTACAGTAGTTATCTCTGATGATCGTAACTTTTTCCCGAAAAGGTTCCAGTCTCTGTGAAGCCGCCAAAATGGCCTCTCCATCCTGATCTATGCCGATCAGTCTGCCCTTTCCTGTCAATTTGGAGGCGATGTGCCAGGAATGCCCACCGCCTCCAAGCGTTCCGTCTATGTAGATTCCGTCGGGTCTTACCCGCAGATTCTGAATTGTCTCTTCTAAAAGAACCGATGTATGTTTGAATTCCATCCTGTTTCCTATGTCCCTCTAAATACCAAGCCCAAGCTCAGCCATATGTTCCGCTATCTCGTCCATATCATCATAAGCTGCCATTCCTTCAAAGCGTTCCTTGCTCCATATTTCAATCCTGCTCGCCACGCCAATCAGAACGACATCCTTATTTAATTCTGCAAATTCTCTCAGTACATTAGGCACCAGGATTCTTCCCTGTTTATCTACCTCTACTTCTGCTGCTCCTGCCAGAAAAAAACGTACGAACTTTCTGGCGTCTTTATTCGTAAGGGGCAATGATTTCAGTTTTTCTTCAAATACATTCCACTCTGCGTTGTCATACACGAACAGACAGCCGTCCAATCCCTTCGTTACTACAAATACGTCTCCCAAAGACTCTCTGAATTTCGATGGAATGATCAGCCTGCCCTTTGCATCGATTGTGTGATTGTATTCTCCCATAAACATCATCAATCACCTGCCATAAAGTGTCTGCCACGGTCAGCTTCCAAAGGGGTGAAATCTACCACTTTTAACCACTTTGTTCCACTTTCCACCACTTTGAGTACTATTTTATAATAAAATAAAGCATTATGCAAGCAAAAACAAGTGGTTTTTGAAAAAACTGTCCGGAGCCGGCTGGCCGGATACCATTTCAAAACAAAAAAACAGCGGTAAAACCATAATCGTTTTACCGCTGTATGACACCATTTTATCACATTCGTTATTTATTTTTTTCTTTCTTTTTCAGGCGATACCGGACTGCAATATCAACTGCCGCCGATGCCGCTACAAACAGGACTGCAAGCAACTGTGATACGGGAATCGTCGTTCCCGCAAGATAGAGTTGGTCGGTGCGGATACCCTCTATCCAGAATCTGCCAAGACCGTAGCCGCCCAGATAGAGAAGACATATTTCTCCGTCGAACTTCCTGTGTTTCCGGTACAGGAGCATGATGCCCATCAGTGCCAGATTCCATAACCCTTCATATAAAAAAGTAGGATGTACCTGAATATAGTTCGTACCATCCAGGATATGAGCAGCAACATTGGCCGAAATATCCCTGCTTCTGACCGCTTCGATCGGAAGCCGCATCGCAAACAGATTATCCGTATATTCCCCGAACACTTCCCGGTTCATGAAATTTCCCCATCTTCCGATGACCTGTCCCAGAACCAGCCCCGGCATACAGATATCGCCAAGCTGCAGAAAACTCAGTTTCTTTACCCTGCAGTATACATACAGCGTCGCGAACGCCGCGATAACAGCCCCATAAATCGCCAGACCGCCATGCCGTAAATTAAAAATTTCCAACAAGTTATCCTTATACATATCCCACTCAAAAATGACATAGTATATTCTGGCGCCGATAATAGAAAAGATCAGGGCATAAAGGATAAAATCCCATACAATATCCGAGTCTTTCTTTTCCAGCTTCGCCACATGGGCCGCCATGAGCACACCGCACAGCACGCCGAGCCCGATCATCACGCCATAGAACGCAATCTGAAACCCGAAAATGCTGAATGATTTCGGCACATTCTCCAAATACAGCCCGATATTCGGAAACGCAATATCCGAACTATTCATAATATCTTTCATTCTTACTCCTGCTTTCCTTCTATCTCTCCTCAGTCCAGAGAAAAAAAGATATGCTCCGCAAAACCTTTTTCACCCTAAACGTTAAATCGGAATAAAATAACATCTCCGTCTTTCACTACATACTCTTTTCCTTCCATACCGACCAGCCCTTTTTCTCTGGCTGCCGCAAGAGAGCCCTGTTCCAGCAGGTCCTTATAATTTACGACCTCCGCCTTGATAAAGCCTCTCTCGAAATCGGTATGTATCTTTCCGGCCGCCTGCGGCGCCTTTGTACCGATTTTGATCGTCCATGCTCTCGTTTCGTCCTCGCCGGCCGTCAGGAAGCTCATCAGCCCCAAAATATGATAGCTCGCCTTGATCAGTTTCTGCAGACCGGATTCTTTCAGACCCAAATCCTCTAAGAACATAGCGGTCTCTTCCTCATCCAGCTCCGCAATCTCCTGCTCTATCTGCGCGCAGATCACAAAGACCTCACTGCCGTTTTCCGCCGCAAAAGCACGCACTTGGGCTACCTTCCCGTTTCCGGCCCCGTCGTCCGCCAAATCCTCTTCCGCAACGTTCGCCGCAAAAATAACCGGCTTATATGTCAGCAGATTATAGGATACAAGCAATGCCTGCTCATCCTCGTCTTCCGTCTCAAAGCTTCTCGCCAGTTTTCCTTCTTCCAAATGCGCCTTGATTTTTTCGAGCAAGACAAGTTCTTTTCCGAGCGATTTGTCCATCCTCGCTCCTTTTCCGACTTTGGCAATCCTTCTTTCCAGAATCTCCAGATCGGAAAAGATAAGCTCCAGATTGATCGTCTCGATATCGCGCAGCGGGTCGATGGAACCGTCCACATGAACGATATTGGAATCTTCAAAACAGCGAACTACATGCACGACCGCATCCACTTCACGGATGTTGCTTAAAAACTGGTTACCCAGGCCTTCTCCTTTGGATGCCCCCTTTACCAGACCGGCGATATCCACAAATTCTATCGTCGCCGGCGTCACCTTTTTCGACTGATACATATCCCCGAGCAGTTTCAGCCGTTCATCGGGAACGGCCACGATGCCGACATTCGGGTCAATGGTACAGAATGGGTAATTCGCCGATTCCGCTCCCGCCTTTGTTAATGAATTAAATAAGGTACTTTTGCCAACGTTGGGCAGACCTACGATTCCTAGTTTCATTTTTATCTATATCCTCCTTAAAAAGCTTGATTATATGCGTTTTTTGAAAAGTTATCCTTATATTTAAGAAAAAAAGTCCAACACGATTTATTATTATATCATGACGGTCCCTCTTTCTTCAATAGTATTTTGAACTTGAGTTTCTGCATCGAACATCATTACATGAACCGTTCCACTTTAATCCCTTTGCCAAAACCGTCAACGTCAGGATGAAATAATCTTCAGCTCAATCTCCGCATTTTGCTTATCCGACATTTTTGTTTATTGATTTCCCGACTTTCAGCCTGCAAAAGGAATTTATAATGCGAATCTTTTTCCGCATTGATATCAACTCTACCAACTGCCCATTCGATACGGGAATCATATTATTAATATTGATAAGAAACAAATGTTCCTGATATTGACCCAAATATTTTATGCAGGAATCCTTCACTCCATATATTCTTAAATTATCTTTCATAAAACACCTTTGTTTACAAACAACCGCACACTTTAGCTGCCGTAGTATCCGATAGAAAAGGCAGAGACTCAACTAGTCCCTGCCTCCTGATAACTCGCTCATTTATAAGACTGTGCATCGCCTGCTATCTTCAGTATGCACTATTTTTTCCTAATACAACACCTTTAATAAAATTTTTATTCTAAACTACTCCATCGTGTCATAACAATAATTCTTCCGGTTTTACTATGTATTGCTAAACCTCTAACAATTGCTCCAATTCGTTTACCATTCTATCCATGTTATCTGCCTGGTCAAAAATAGTCGTAATCTGCTGCGTATTGCTCTGAACCATTTGGGCGATAATATTGGCGATATTGCTGAATTCATCGTTCTCTGACTGAATACCGCCGGCTATATCCTCATTGATCAGTACAGTCTCATTAATGACGCAGTTCTGTGCCACCTGCATTCCGCCTGCCTGCGCAACCGCCGCAACAGATTCCTTTAACCGCCCTATCATCGTGCGAATACCCTCGACCGTCTCTACAATTACCTGATTCTGTTTCTGAAGCTGCTCCGCATTTTCATTCATGAATCTGGATACATCGGCTGTTCCTGCCTGTAACCGGACAATTACATCGTTCACATTCCGAAGCGACGACTTTGTACTTGTTGCAAGATTTCCAACTTCCTGTGCTACAACAGAAAATCCTTTTCCCGCTTCTCCTGCTCTTGCCGCCTCAATCGCAGCATTAAGTGCAAGAAGATTCGTGGATTCAGCAATCTCACTGATAATTGTTA
>CAMWXB010000073.1 GCA_947178125.1 uncultured Lachnospiraceae bacterium
CAAACCCGTTCAGAACTTATCCTCTGGTAAATGACTATGAGAAGTTCAAGAAACTCGTTGAAGAGAAGAACGTAGCCTGCTATATCGTAAATACAGGCGACTTCATGGGCGAAAAGGTTAAACCGGCTGATACGCTTGGTATCCTCGAGACAATCGTAGAAGGCAGAGCGAACTTCGAGAAATGGGGCAACTTCGATGATATCGAGATCATGAATACATGGGACGGCCAGACAGAAGGATTCAAGAACTTCAAAGCAGACTTGAATGATGCTGATTACAAGGCACAGTTAAAGGCAGCTATGGATACTCGTGTGAAAGCAGTGAAAGATTTCGCAGAGAAGAAAGAAGGCTATGACAAGCTTCCGGATGAGGCTCTTGCAGCTCTCCAGAAACTGGTTGACGCTTTGAACTAATCGGGCCTGACTGCTTGATAAAGTTCTTATCAATGCGATATTGTAGTATAAAGTGATGAATAAGAAAAGGGATATATGGCTATCATATATCTCTTTTTTTGTGCATCCGGTATAGACATAATGTCGATATGTGTATGTCCCAAATGGATAAAAACGCGCGGGGAGCCGGTTATAAAAGACAAAACAGGACAGAAGATGACAGGATTAATATTTCAAAGCGGCCTATACTGACTGTATAAGAAGGATGCTATATGAAACGGGCTCATGAACTTCCGGGCTCGATTACAGAAAGAGAGGGAGGAACATCATGCGTAAAAAAATTTTGGAACATTATTTACAGACGAATACCTATACTTATGCGGGAACTTATGGAGATTACTTCCGCTCGCTGCCGGATGACGTGGCAAAACTCGGCCGTCTGGTCTGCGCACAGGTCATTCATCGTGTCACGCTGCATGAAGGGAATACGAATGCCAATGCAAAACTACAGTATGGCGATATGACGAAATTTCCGTGGTACCGAATGCGTTGTGAGGACGATATTTTGATGACGGCTGCGGCTATGACTGCGGAGCTTTTCCGGTTGGACGGGAGAGGATTTGTGCCGGACAGGGAGACAGAAAATAAAATTGTTGTGACCTGTCGTTATGTGTCCGTTCTGATGAGCGCCATTTTAAAGGCGAAGAACATTCCCTGCCGTTCCCGCGCCGGTTTTGCGCCTTATTTTCAGCCGGAGAAAAGCATGGACCACTGGATCAATCAATATTGGAGTGCGGAAGAAGGGAGATGGGTGACGATTGATGCGGATGGATTTTATGATGAGAACGGCATGAATCTGGGCCAATATGACATTGCCGATGGAAAATTCGATTATGCGGCCAAAGCCTGGCTGGATGTGCGAAACGGCAGTGTGGACGGGACAAGGTTCCTATATGCGGACGGTCTGGGAACCTGTTCGCTTAAGGCGGTCATCCGGGCATTGTTCTATGATTTTCATGCGTTGATGAACGATGAGATTTCCTATCAATTTCAACCATGTTATATTGACAATAAATTTGAACAGCTGACGGAGCAGGATTTTCAGGAACTCGATGAACTTGCCAGACTGCTTTTATCACCGGATGAAAATTTTGAAGAACTTGTTCACATCTGGGAAACAAAGAAGAAATACAGAATTATGAACAGTCCGCTCGTGGGTGATTATGACAATCTGGGAAGATGGTAACGGATGCTTTTCGTATCAGTATCATTCCGCACTTGTGTCGGCGCAGAGCTTCGTGCTCTGGCGGAGGTCCTTGAAAGACGCCGGCACTTAGTGAAAAAGACGCTCTGCGGCTTTTGAACTTAGTACCGCTGCTGTCTTTCGCGGAGCGGAAGCGTACCTCCAAAGAGCACGAAGCTCTGCGCCGACACAGGTGCGGAATGATAATTTGTCGTCAAGATTTGCCAATATGTTTATAGAAATAATGGTTGTATTTTTGCAGTGTCTTGGATATAATAGAATTAACCTGAAATGTGCGATAATTCTTGTTATTTTGAACCTACAGTTACTTTAAACGGGATTCCTATATCGTCATGTGGATGTCAGGCCTCCGGTCTATATGGACAGTGTGCAGTGGAAGGCAGAAATATGATTGCGGTTACCCACCTAGCTATTGCTAGGAGTCAAAATACAGGATTCGGCATTTTGGGGCCTTATACAAAAGAGGAAGCAGTCATCACGACTGCTTTTTCTTTTGTATGGGTATGTCTGGAAAAGATGTCCAGACTCGCAGGTTGGGTAAGAATGGAGATTTATATGAAGCAGAACTGGAAAAATTTTATAAAGCTGCTCGCGATTCTGGCAGGGATGGTCTTTTTGTTCTGGCTGTGGCTGAACCGGATGGAGCCTGTTAAGGAAGAACCTGAAGGGGAGAAGATACGGACGGAAGACGTGCAGATTCTGATGGAAGCGCTGGATGTGCCGGTCACATTTGAAAAAGAAGAGGGCGGAGAGGGTACGCTGCAGGAACTTACATATGGACAGTATAAGACAATTTATGAACAGATTGGCGGCGCCGACAAAGGAATACCGGATTTTTCGGAAAAATATGAGGACGACCATGCTTTTCTGAAGGAGGACTGGTACCAGGCATTTCAGCTCATGCTGGCTTATTTCGATGTGGAATCTTCCATCTGGAAAACGACGGTATTCATTATCAAGGTGGATGCACAGGGGAAAAAACTGTATACGCAGAACAGCGAATATACTTATTGTTCTTCTTCCTTTGCAGATTCTGCTTTTTTTAAAGAGGAAGTCTATGTCAAAGGGGATGAACTGCTGACCAGTATCCGCACATTGGATGAAAGAACGATTCTGGAGAATGTCTGGGTCATGGAAGTGACGGATGAAGAAAACGAATTTGCGTTGACGTGTTTTTACAGGCAGGTAGAGTTTTCGGTTTCGGCGGCGGAGCAGACAGAACGGGAACAGGTGACGGATTTGGTCTTTGAGGACGGAAAACTGACGGAGACAGTGGCCAAACAGGAGAAAATCCGCGGGAAACTGCTCCGCGTAACATCGGATTTGATAGAAATCGAAGGCTATGGCATTTATGAGACGGCAGAGAATCTGGAAATATACAAGCTTTGCGGAACACTGGAGGCACAGAAAGAAACGGATTTGATGATCGGTTACGATTATACCGATTTCGTTGTATTTAACCAGAAAATATGTGCCTGTCTCGTATCCAGAGAAGGGGAAATGGACCAGATACGCGTACTGCTTAAAAATACGGCCGAAGGAGGCTATTATTATGAAAAGGCGCTTGTGACCGTTGACGGTCAGCAGACGGAAGTTGAGGCGGATGAATTAGAAGTTGGTGAGCGACTTGTTTTTCAAAGCAATGCTTTAACCGATAGAGTCAAACTCGAAATCGAAGGTATCGAAAAAGGAGATAACGCATACAGAGGGGCGTTGGAATTTTATAAAGCGGAGGATGGCATGGTCATCATCAACGAACTGCCGTTAGAAGAATATCTGTATGCAGTCGTGCCGAGTGAGATGCCGGCTTCTTATCCGATAGAGGCGTTAAAAGCGCAGGCAGTCTGTGCAAGGACTTATGCGTTCAAGTATATACTTCATGCCGGTTTTGCCAGTTTGGGCGCGCATCTTGATGATACGACATCCTATCAGGTCTATCATAATCTTACGGAAAATGCGGCGACGACGACGGCCGTAAAGGAGACTACGGGCATGAAGCTTTATTACCAGGGCGAACTTGCCGAAAATTATTATTATTCCACATCCTGTGGTTACGGGACGGATACGGGAATCTGGAAATCGGAAAAGGAGCCGATTTCCTATATCAGACCGGGGAAACTGGCGCCGGAGGAGGATGGTCAGGACGCTAAGAGCGCGGAAGATATGGCGCAGGAAGAAAACTTTGCTGAGTTTATTAAAAGTGTGGATGAGTCAGATTTTGAAAGCGAAGAATCCTGGTATCGGTGGCAGTATGAGGTGGAAGAAGTCGATGTGGATGCGCTGCTTGAACGGGTGAGAGAGCGGTATCAGGCGAACGCGGCTTTGATTCTGACGAGAAAAGAAGGGGCGGACGGGGCTTATTATGTGTCGGAGCCCGTTGAGGATATTGGGGAACTTCAGGATATTTCCATCAGCCTGAGGAGGGCGGGCGGCATTGCGGATGAAATGCTCATTACGGGCAGCAAAGCAGTGATCAAAATCGTTTCGGAATACAATATCCGCCGCATTTTATGTGATGGAGAGGGCAGGCTCACCAGACAGAACGGGAGCAGTTCCGTTCCGGGAACGCTTCTGCCGAGTGCTTTTTTTATCATAGAAGCTGGAAAAACAGAAGAAGGTATGATAGGATATACATTAGTCGGCGGCGGTTATGGTCATGGTGTAGGGATGTCGCAGAATGGTGCAAAAGAAATGGGCAGTCTGGGATATAGCTATGAAGAGATTCTCATGAGCTTTTTTGCGGACTGTGAGGTGTATTAGGTTGAAAAATCAAAGATTTTTCAACCGCAAGTTTGTGCTTGCGCCCAAACTCGCAGGTTGAGAGAAGGCATGGTTATTAGGTTGAAAAATCAGAGATTTTTCAACCGCGAATTTTGGTGCCAAGACGCTTTCAGCGTCGGCAGCAAATATCGCAGGCTGAGAGAAAGGCATGGTTATTAGTGAGAACAATTATCCGATTGATTTTAATCATAAAAGATTTTGCGGGAGAGATGACGCGGAAAAATATCAGCGCTTTTGCGGCGAGTGCGGCCTTTTTCCTGTTCCTGTCCATGGTGCCGCTCCTGATGGCGCTCTGTGCGGTCCTGCCGTATACGCCTTTGACGGCGGAAAATCTGATCATGGCATGTATGAAAGTTATGCCGGAGACGATGGGCGGCTTTGTGGAAAACGTTGTTACGGATGTTTACGCCCGTTCTGCCGGTACGATTACGGTATTTGCAATCGTGACCATCTGGTCTGCTGCCAAGGCGATGCTCGCGCTGATACAGGGGCTTAATGAAGTAAATGACATCGAAGAAAAACGCAATTATCTGTTGCTGCGGACGGTTGCCTGTTTTTATACGGTCATTATGTTAGTTGCTATTATTTTGTCTGTTTTTATTATGGTATTCGGAAATGTCATCGTCAATCTCGTCCTGCGTGATTTTCCCCAGCTGCATCTGCTCGTGCAGTTTATCATGCACTTCCGCTTTTTGGCTTCCTGGGTAATCCTGACGCTGATTTTCGCCATGATCTATACATTTATTCCGGGCAGGAAACTGCGGTTTCGGAAGCAGCTTCCGGGAGCCGCTTTTTCGGCTGTCGTATGGAGTATCGCATCCTATGTTTTTTCCGTGTACATAGAATATTTTAACGGGTTTGGAACCTATGGCAGCCTGACGACAATCGTCGTTTTAATGTTCTGGTTCTATATGGTGATGTATATTTTGCTGGTAGGGGCTCATATTAACCGATATTTCGGGCCGGTCTACAAATTTCTGTTCGGATGGCTTGACAAGTCGTGGAAAACTCATTAAACTAATACAAAGATATTTGAAAAATCCATATGCAAAGGCTGTGAAAGTGTCAGTAGGGCGTTATTTTCTTACAGAGAGAGGGAGTCATCGGCTGTAAACTTCCTTAGGTTCAGATAATTGTCCGAATTTCCCACCGGAGCCGCCTGAAGGAACGGCCGGCACTGCGCTTGTTAAAAGGGCTGTGTGGTTCAGTAGTTCAGGACGTAGGGAGCACGTTACGCCGAATGAGTGTCTGCTCAGAATAAGAATGAGCAGGAATCTGGGTGGTACCGCGGTTTATTCGTCCCATATGTTTACGCATATGGGATTTTTTTGTGTGGAAAAATGTTAGTGGGCAGCGTAACAGCGGCACGGGCACAGGAAAAAAAGAGGAAAGGAAAGACGATATGAAAGAAAAATTAGAACAACTCAAAGCGGAAGCGCTGCGTCAGATTGAAGCGAGCGACGCGCTGGAGAAACTGAACGAAGTGCGGGTCGGTTTTTTGGGGAAAAAGGGAGAGTTGACGAGTGTTTTAAAGGGAATGAAGGATGTTGCGCCGGAGGACCGGCCGAAAATCGGACAGCTTGTTAACGAGACGAGAGAACAGATTGAGAAAGTGCTGGAAGAGGCTATTGCCAAAATGGAAAAAGCGGCAAGGGAAGCGCAGATGAAGGCGGAAGTCATCGACGTTACACTGCCGGCAAAGAAGAATGAAGTCGGACACCGTCATCCGAATACGATCGCGATGGAAGAAGTGGAACGCATTTTCATTGGTATGGGCTATGAAGTCGTAGAAGGACCGGAAATAGAGACCGATTATTATAACTTCGAGGCATTGAATATCCCGGCGGACCATCCGGCGAAAGACGAGCAGGATACCTTTTATATTTCCGGCGATTTCCTGCTTCGTACACAGACTTCCGGCACGCAGGTGCATGAGATGGAAAAAGGGAAGCTGCCGATTCGTATGATCGCACCGGGCAGGGTATTCCGCTCCGATGAAGTGGATGCGACGCATTCGCCTTCTTTCCACCAGATTGAAGGTCTCGTTATCGATAAGCATATCACGCTGGCGGATTTGAAAGGAACGCTGGCGGAATTTGCCAGAGAGCTGTTCGGGGAAGAGACGAAAGTAAAATTCAGGCCGCATCATTTCAATTTCACGGAGCCCAGTGCAGAAATGGATGTAAGCTGTTTTAAGTGCGGCGGAAGCGGCTGCCGGTTCTGTAAGGGTTCGGGATGGATTGAAATCCTGGGCTGTGGCATGGTACATCCGAACGTGCTTCGTATGAGTAAGATTGACCCGGAAGAATATACAGGATTCGCATTCGGCATTGGCCTGGAGCGTATCGCACTGTTAAAATACGAAATCGACGATATGAGACTGTTGTATGAGAATGATATCAGGTTTTTAAAGCAATTCTAGGGCGAAAAGAACTTCTGACTTGTGTAGCAAGTCTTGCTTGCGGCAGAGGCTGCTTCGCGAAGAAGTTCTACGATTTGCTACGCAAATCTTTCTCACAGGGCGAACAAGTTCGCCCGAAAGAATGCCCAGTGGGCATTCTTCCTGGGTTTTGGATGAAGCGGTGAATGGTGAATATAGATGATAAAAAGAAAGGATTGAGATAAGATGAATACAGCATTATCTTGGATTAAGGCATATGTGCCGGAGCTTTCCTGTACGGATCAGGAATATGCGGATGCGATGACCCTGACGGGAACGAAGGTAGAGACGTATGAGAGGCTGGATAAAAATCTGGAAAAAATTGTAATCGGCCAGATTGAGAAAATAGAGAAACACCCCGATGCCGACAAACTGATCGTTTGTCAGGTCAATATCGGTTCTGAGGTGATTCAGATTGTGACCGGCGCACCAAATGTAAAAGAAGGCGATAAAGTGCCGGTTGTACTGGATGGTGGTAAAGTAGCAGGCGGACACGACGGCGGGCCGCTGCCGGAGAACGGCATTGCCATCAAGGCGGGAAAACTGCGCGGCGTACCTTCCAACGGTATGATGTGCTCCATCGAAGAACTGGGTTCTTCCAGGGATATGTATCCGGAAGCACCGGAAGACGGCATTTATATTTTCCCGGAAGATGCACAGGTCGGTGCGGATGCGGTGGAAGCGCTTGGACTGCGGGATACCGTGTTCGAGTATGAGATCACTTCCAACAGGGTAGACTGTTACAGTGTTCTCGGCGTTGCGAGGGAAGCGGCGGCTACTTTCCGCAAACCTTTTATCGCGCCGAAGGTAGAAGTGAAAGCGACGACAGAAAGAGCAGAAGATTATATCAGCGTAGAAGTGGAAGATTCCGCGCTCTGTCCGAGATATTGCGCGAGGGTCTGCACGAATATTAAGATAGCCCCTTCTCCCCAATGGATGCAGAGAAGGCTGGCGGCGAGCGGTATTCGCCCTATCAACAATCTGGTAGACATTACGAACTATGTCATGGAAGAATACGGTCAGCCGATGCACGCATTTGACCTGGATACGGTCGCAGGGCATAAGATCATCGTGCGCCGTGCCAAAGACGGCGAGGTTTTCCAGACACTGGACGGCCAGATGCGCAATCTGGACAGCGATATGCTGATGATCTGTGACGCGGAGAAAGAAATCGGCATTGCCGGCATCATGGGCGGAGAAAATTCCAAAATTACGGAAAATGTAAAGACTGTTCTGTTCGAGGCGGCGACCTTCAACGGCGCTAATATCCGGAAGTCTGCAAAGCGTCTTGGCCTTCGTACGGATGCTTCGGGCATTTTTGAAAAAGGACTTGACCCACGGAACGCACAGGCGGCGATTGACAGAGCCTGCCAGCTTATTCAGGAACTTGGATGCGGTGAGGTGACAGACGGCATGGTAGAAGTCTGCGCACCGCTTCAGGAACTTCGGAAGATTACTTTTGACAGCAAACGCATCAACGCGCTTCTTGGAACCGAGATTTCCGAGAAGGAGATGGAAGAGATTTTTGAAAGACTGGAACTTGTCCTCACGACGGAAGCGGACGGTACAAAAGTACTGACAATTCCTTCGTTCAGACAGGATTTGGAGGGCATTGCGGATATTGCAGAGGAAGTTGCACGTTTCTATGGGTATGATAAAATTCCGATGACCCTGCCGAGCGGTGAAGCGACCACCGGAAAGCTTCCATTTAAACTGCGGATTGAACAGAAGGCAAGGGATATTGCGGAATATTGCGGTTTTTCACAGGGCATGTGCTATTCTTTCGAGAGCCCGAAGGTATTCGATAAGCTGCTGTTAGCCGGGGACGATATTCTGCGGAAGGCTGTTACGATCGCCAACCCGCTCGGAGAGGATTTTTCCATTATGCGGACCATTTCCCTGAACGGAATGTTGACCAGCCTTGCAACGAATTATAACAGAAGGAATAAGAATGTGCGGCTCTATGAACTCGGTAATATCTATCTTCCGAAAACGCTTCCGCTGACGGAACTGCCTGATGAGAGAATGCAGTTCACACTCGGTATGTACGGCGACGGAGACTTCTTTACGATGAAAGGCGTTGTAGAAGAGTTCTTCGACAGCATCGGCATGAAGAAGAAGGCGGTCTATGATCCGAAAGCGGGGAAAAACTTCCTGCATCCCGGCCGTCAGGCAAACATTCTTTATGACGGAAAAGCAGTCGGCTATCTGGGCGAAGTACATCCGGAAGTATGCGATAACTACGATATGAAGACGAAAGCTTATGTCGCGGTACTGGATATGCCGGAAATCCTGCCTTTTGCCACTTTTGACAGAAAATATGCGGGTGTTGCGAAATATCCGGCCGTTTCCCGCGATATCAGCATGGTCGTGCCGAAGAACGTTCTGGCAGGAGAGATTGAGGCCGTCATCTCACAACGCGGCGGTAAGATTCTGGAAGATTACAGACTGTTCGATATTTACGAGGGCAGCCAGATTAAAGAGGGCTACAAGTCTCTGGCTTATTCCATTAACTTCCGGGCGCAGGACAGAACGCTGGAAGAGGCTGATGTGACGGCTGTTATGAAGAAGATTTTGAACGGGCTGGAAGGCATGGGAATTGAACTACGGGCTGTTTAAAGAGGAAATTGCCTGATAAATAGGAAATAGAAAAAGGAGAGCATAGAAATGGAAACAAAAAATACATGGGAAACCTATGATGAGAAGCAGTTAAAAGAAGTGGATGCTTTTGCGGAAGAATATATGGACTTTCTGAACAACGGAAAGACCGAGCGGGAGTGCATCGATGCGATTGTGAACCGCATTGAAAAAGAGGGATATCAGGAGCTGGAATCCCTGACAAAATCGCAGAAGAAATTACAGTGCGGCGACAAAGTATATTCCGTCTGGATGAATAAATCCATCGTGATGTTCCAGATCGGAAAGAAGCCGATGGCGGAAGGCATGAATATTCTGGGGGCGCACATTGATTCCCCGCGCCTTGACGTAAAACAGAATCCGCTTTATGAGGATGGCGGTTTTTCCTATCCGGATACCCATTATTACGGCGGTGTCAAGAAATATCAGTGGGTGACGATTCCACTTGCCATTCATGGCGTTATCGTGAAAAAAGACGGCACGACGGTAGAAGTCAATGTCGGTGAAAATGAAGACGATCCGGTCTTTTTCGTATCGGACCTGCTGATTCATCTGGCGCAGGAACAGCTCGAAAAGAAGGCTGCCAAAGTCATCGAAGGAGAAGCGCTCGATATCATCATCGGCAATAAACCGCTCGTGATCAGGAAAGAAACAGACGAAGAGAAAAAAGACGACGAGAAACAGGAAGCGAAGCCGGAAAAAGAAGCGGTAAAGAAAAATATGCTTGCGATTTTGAAGGAAGCATATGACGTGGAAGAAGAGGATTTCCTTTCTGCGGAGTTGGAAGTCGTTCCCGCCGGAAAAGCGAGAGAGGCCGGTTTTGACAGAAGCATGATTCTTGCGTATGGACAGGATGACAGAGTATGTGCCTTTTCTTCTCTGAAAGCGATGCTGGAAGTGAATACGACGGAAAGAACGGCCTGCTGTATTCTCGTGGATAAGGAAGAGATAGGAAGCGTTGGCGCGACTGGCATGCAGTCCCGTTTCTTTGAAAATGCGGTGGCGGAAGTGATGAACCTGACCGGGGAATACAGCGAACTGAATGTCAGAAGATGCCTTGCATCCTCCTGTATGCTCTCATCCGATGTGAGCAGCGCATTTGACCCCTCTTATGCGGCAAGCTTTGACAAGAAAAATGTGGCATATCTCGGCGGCGGCATGGTCTTTAATAAATTTACCGGTGCGAGAGGCAAATCCGGTTCCAACGATGCGAATGCGGAATATATTGCTCATATCAGAGCAATTTTTGAAAAAGAGAAAGTGAACTTCCAGACGGCGGAACTTGGCCGCGTAGATTTGGGCGGCGGCGGAACGATCGCCTATATCCTGGCGCTGTATGGCATGAATGTCATCGACAGCGGTGTTGCAGTCCTGAATATGCACGCGCCCTGGGAAGCTACCAGCAAGGCCGATGTATATGAGACGAAGAGAGGCTATGTGGCATTTTTGGAGAATGCGGATTTATGAAAATTGGGGAATTGAAGAAATCGGATTTCTATTTTGACCTGCCGCAGGAACTGATTGCACAGGACCCGTTAGAAGACCGATCAGGCTCCAGACTGCTTGTGCTGGATAAGAAAACGGGCGGCGTAGAGCACCATATTTTTCATGAGATCATCGATTATCTGAATCCGGGTGACTGTCTTGTCCTGAATGACACGAAAGTCATCCCGGCAAGACTGCTGGGAGAAAGGGAAGATACGGGTGCGGCGGTGGAAGTGCTCCTTTTGAAAAGAAGGGAAAAAGATGTCTGGGAAACGCTCGTGAAACCAGGCAAAAAGGCCAGACCGGGAATGCAGCTCGTTTTCGGCGGCGGGCTTCTTCATGCGGAAGTGTTGGAAATCGTGGAAGAGGGCAACCGGCTCATACGATTCAGGTACGAAGGCATTTTTGAAGAAGTGCTCGATCAACTCGGCGAGATGCCGCTTCCGCCCTATATTACCCATAAACTGCAGGACAAGAACCGGTATCAGACTGTCTATGCGAAATATGAAGGTTCCGCGGCTGCTCCGACGGCCGGCCTGCATTTTACGAAGCAGCTGCTTTCCGCTATCGAGGAAAAGGGTGTAGATATCGCTTACGTTACGCTGCATGTCGGGCTTGGAACGTTTCGTCCCGTGAAAGCTGAGAATATTCTGGAGCACCACATGCACTCGGAATCTTATCAGGTGAGCGCCGAAGCGGCTGAAAAGATAAACCGGGCGAAGGAGAGCGGCCATCGTGTCATCTGCGTCGGGACGACGAGCTGCCGGACCGTGGAGAGCGCGGCGGATGCAGACGGAAAACTGCGGGAGTGCTGTGATAATACTCAGATTTTTATCTATCCGGGTTATCGGTTTAAGGTGCTGGATGCGCTGATCACGAACTTCCATTTGCCGGAATCCACGCTTGTTATGCTCGTTTCCGCTCTCGCCGGAAGGGAGCAGGTGCTTCACGCCTATGAAGATGCGATTCGGGAGAGGTATCGTTTTTTCAGTTTTGGGGATTGTATGTTCGTTCAATAAAAATTCGTTTAGTATACACCTAATATATTGACGTTGTAAAGCAATTTGCATATAATAAACAACAGGAAGTACGTGGTGCGGCACTGCTCTTATGTTAATCATTATGGTGAAGTGATTTTGCATTATATGTAAAAGTGGAGGTATAACATATGGCAACGATAACGAATTTGAATATACGAACAGAGAAAGCGGTGAAAGAAGCGGCAGAGAGTATCTTTGCAGAACTTGGCCTGAATATGACTACAGCAGTAAATATGTTTTTAAGGCAGACAATTCGGGAAAATGGCATACCTTTTTCTTTGAAGCTGAATACACCAAATGAAATAACAATGGCAGCGATAGCAGAAGGAAGGCGGATTGCTGCTGATTCAAATGTAAAAGGATATAAGAGCCTCAATGATTTAAAGGAGGCTCTGGATGAAATATGAAGTTAAATTCACCAGTCAGTTCGAGCGGGATTTGAAACTGGCGAGAAAACAGGGGAAAGATATTGATAAGCTTTTTGATGTGATCAGTACGATTGCAGAAGGCAGAAAACTGGATGAAAAATATCGTGATCATAGCTTGAATGGTGATTATGCCGGATGCAGGGAATGCCATGTGGAGCCGGATTGGTTATTGATATATGAAGTGATGGATACGGTTTTAGTATTGATGATTTACCGTGTTGGTACGCATTCGGAACTGTTTTAAAAAGAAAAATACAGATATAATAACAGCGTTCGGGGGGATATCTGTCGTCTTTACAAAAAAGCCATAATGGGGTAATATAGTTCTATGTGATATAGTCCTAAATAAGTAAAGAAAGGTATTAAAGAACAGGATGGAAGAAAGAAGAAAATACAGGCGGATGGAGTTGTCCTCTCATTTAGTGATCAAAAATCTAAATGGAACAGAGAAAGAAGTACCGATTGAAGTCGTAAACGTATCTAAGACCGGAATCGGTTTTATCTGTGAAAACGAGCTGAATTCCAATACGATTTATGAAGCTTATCTGACAATCTGGATGAAGGAAAATATTCATGCTTTTATGGAAATTGTCCGAATCGAGAAAATAGACGAGAAACGGTACAGCTATGGAGCTGTTTTTATCGGCATGTCGGAGATGGATTCCATGCGGATAGAAGTCTTTGATACAATGGGAAAGATGGAGAAGTAGAAACGTGTCATCGGGAAAAAACAGAAAACGGAATATAGGCCTTGAAATGCTTGTTATTTTTTTGTCAATCATCGGTTTGATGCTGCTCATCTATCTGGTGCTGATATTGTCTTTTCAGGACGGAGACCGTTCTATCAGTGAGACAATGAGCATAGCGAGGCGGATTTCGCAGAGCATTTATACGGATCCGACAGAAGACGAAATCAGGACGATCAGCCGTATGCTCCGCTATATCGCTCATCTTGGTCTGTTTTTTATCGTTGGATTTGTAACAACTTTTGTCAGTATGGTGATTTTCAGAAAATATTATCGGATTCTTGGGGTGATGTTGTCCGGCGGTATCTGTTATCTATTGGCTTATTATACGGAATATTATAAACAGTTCATTGAAGGCAGGCACTTTCATATGACGGATGTAGGGTTGAACTGGCTGGGAAGTGTGGTCGGAATTGCCTGCATGGTCATTTCTTATTTTATGAACCGTCTGTTGGTGGAAATGTCATCCTGAAGTAAGAAGAATAGAGACGTTAAAAGTGTTTAATCATAACATATACGGGTAAGATAGTATGTTGTCTGTACGGTGATAATTTTGATAGTCCGGTAGGACAGATCAGTATTTGTATTTAATTGATAATCCAGTGAGATGAAATTGATGTAGAAAATGGTACTTGAGCAAACAAGTACCATTTTTCTTTGAGAGTACGACCAACGGTGCATATTTAAAGAACCATCATGTCGATACGATTGGAGGCTTCGTTTCTTTTTTCTATAATATTATATTTTCTTAGTGTGGATGGAATATTCATTTTCCTCTAAAATCCGTCTGGCCTGGTCTGCTGCAGTATCCTCATAAAATTCAATCCGCAGAGCGCCTTCCGCCAGTTCCCTGTTATGGTTGATACCGATATTCTTGATGCTGACATTGTGCCTGGCCAGCAAAGAAGCGATGGCGGCTATGGAGCCGGGCCTGTCGGCGATATCAACGGTAATGACATATTCTGTTTTGATCGGTCCGCTGGAAACGTTGATAAAGGACTCGCGGTAGGTTCTTGCTTCTTCAAAAAACTGATAGAGCGTATCGGTTTTTCCGGCATCCAGTTCTTTCTGAAAAGCGGTAAGGTCCTGTATGTACTGCCCCAATAAGGAAGAAATATTTTCCGTATTGGTCAGGCAGATCTGCTGCCACATTGCAGGCGAAGAAGATGCAATCCGCGTAATGTCTTTAAATCCACCGGCAGCGATTATCTTCATGATGCCTTCTTTGGAGTCCGCATGTTTTACCAGATTGACGAGAGATGCAGCGATAACATGCGGTAAATGGGAGATTGCCGCAGTAACATAGTCGTGCTGCTCATAAGGCAGGACGAGCGGAATCGCCCCCATTGTCTGAACAAGCGTCTGACAGGCAGAAATCTTTTCCGTCGGAACTTCTCTGGTTGGCGTTAGGATATAGTAGGCATTTTCAAATAGAGCGGCTTTGGAATTGGCATAACCGAACCGCTCGGAGCCGGTCATCGGATGGCCGCCGATGAACTGCCCATTAAGGCCCAGTGCTTCAATATGTCTGTGAATCCCTGTTTTGACGCTTCCAACATCGGTAAGAATCGTTTCGGAAGAAAGATATTCTTTCAATGCGAGAAGATTTTGGTCATTATGGGATACCGGAGCACATAAAAATATATAGTCGCAGCTGCCGAATGCTTTTCCAATCTGTGAACAAGCTTCCTGAATGACACCTTCCCTTAATGCGAGTTCTAAAGAAGCAGTGTTTGTATCGTAGGCGATGATGTGCGTAGCCGGTAATTTGATATGGAGGGCCTTGGCGATGGAACCGCCAATCAGGCCAAGACCGATAAAACCACAGGTAAAAGAGGACATAAAAAGAATGCTCCTTTCAAATCTTGAGTCAATCTATGCACAATGGCCATCAGGACAGGACATTCTGCAGTGGATTTTTTATATTTATCATATCTCAATGATATCAATTCGTCAAATTGGAAGCGGATATCCCGTTTCCACTGTCGCTCATGTATCGATATCTTTAATATATAAAAATGGGCAAAATAATCAAAAAAGATTGCAATCTGTAAAAAAATTTAGTAAAATATACACATCATATCAATTTAGGGGGCAAATGTTTCTTGTGACAATTTGCCATAAGAAAAAAATGACGGAATTGGAGGATAAGATATGAATGTTTACACAACTGACAAAATTCGTAACGTAGTGCTGTTGGGCCACGGGGGCTGCGGTAAGACCAGTCTGGTAGAAGCAATGGCATATCTTGCAGGCATTACTTCCCGCATGGGTAAGGTGGCAGATGGCAATACGATCAGCGATTATGGTAAGGAGGAGCAGAAACGACAGATATCTATTACCACTTCCGTTGTTCCGATCGAATGGGAAGGCGTTAAGATCAACGTGTTGGATACGCCTGGATTTTTTGATTTCGTAGGTGAGGTAGAAGAAGCTGTCAGTGCGGCCGATGCGGCAATTATCGTTATTTCCGGTAAAGCCGGCATGGAAGTCGGTGCGGAGAAAGCATGGGAACTTTGTGAGAAATATAAGCTGCCCCGCTTTGTATTTGTAACGGATATGGATATTGATAACGCATCTTTCCGCCAGGTCGTAGAAGATATGACAGAGAAATACGGTAAGAAGATGGCGCCGTTCCACCTTCCGATTCGTGAAGATGAGAAGTTTGTCGGCTATATCAATGTCATTACGGAGCAGGCATACCGTTGGAAAGATAAAGAAGTCATAGAGTGTGAAATGCCGGAATACAGTAAGGCGAATCTGCAGCTTTGCCGGGATGCGCTGATGGAAGCGGTAGCGGAGACGAGCGAGGAGTTCATGGAGCGTTACTTTAATGGCGAAGCTTTTTCCGAGGCAGAGATCAGAGCGGCTCTCCGGAGCAATGTTATGGAAGGCAGTATCATTCCGATGTCCATGGGTTCCAGTCTGCTGTGTCAGGGTATCTATACGCTGCTCGACGATATCGTAAAATACATGCCGAGTCCGGAAAGCAGAGAGATGGCAGGCATTAATCTGAAAACAAATGAAATATTCAGCGCGAATTTTGATTTTGCGAAATCTAAGTCAGCTTATATCTTTAAGACGATTGTGGATCCGTTCATCGGAAAATATTCTCTGATCAAAGTATGTTCGGGCGTCCTCAAGAGCGACGATCTGATTTATAACGAAGAGAAAGATATCGAAGAGAAAATCAGCAAATTATATGTGCTTCAGGGAAGCAAACCGATTGAAATGAAGGAACTTCATGCAGGTGATATCGGAGCAATTGCGAAGCTGACGGCAGCGAGAACGGGCAACACGCTTTCTACCAAGGCGCATCCGATTCGATTTGGCAAGACCGAAATCTCCACGCCTTATACTGTAATGCGTTATCAGGCACAGAACAAAGCGGATATCGATAAGATTTCCCAGTCATTGCAGAAGATGACTCATGAAGACCAGACCTTGAAGGTAGTCAATGATGCGGAGAACAGACAGACGCTTCTGTATGGTATGGGCGATCTGCACCTGGAAGTCGTTACGAGCAGACTGCTCAGTGAATATAAGGCAGGCATTAAGCTTTCACAGCCTAAGGTTGCTTATAGAGAAACAATTCAGAAAACATCTGATGTAGAATACAAATATAAGAAACAGTCCGGCGGACACGGACAGTACGGTCATGTTAAGATGAAATTTGAACCGTCGGGTTCCTTAGAGGAAGCTTATGTATTTGAGCAGATGGTAGTGGGCGGTGCCGTACCGAAGAACTTCTTCCCGGCCGTGGAAAAGGGACTTCAGGATTCCGTATTGAGCGGACCGTTGGCAGCTTATCCGGTAGTCGGTGTTAAGGCGATTTTATACGATGGGTCCTATCATCCGGTAGACTCTTCCGAAATGGCATTCAAGATGGCAACGATTCAGGCTTTCAAGAAAGGGTTCATGGAAGCAAAACCGATACTGCTGGAGCCGATCGCATCTCTGAAAGTTACGGTGCCGGATGCTTATACCGGTGACATTATGGGTGATCTGAACAAACGCCGGGGAAGAGTGCTCGGTATGAATCCGACTTCTGATGGTAAGCAGGTCATCGAGGCGGATATTCCGATATCCTGTCTGTACGGTTATTGTACCGATCTTCGCTCCATGACAGGCGGCAGAGGTACTTATGAATATCAGTTCACAAGATATGAACAGGCGCCGAGCGATGTACAGGAGAAAGAAGTTGCGGCAAGGGCGAATAAAGTAGAAGCAGGCGAAGAATAGGGCGAAAAGAAGTTCTAAAGACGTTTCGCCAGTGGGCGAAACGCCAAGAACTTCTACGATTTGCGCAGCAAATCTTTTTCGCCCCGGAGAATACCCAAAGAGCGGGTATTCTCCATGATATGATAGTTCGTGTGTAAAAGGGTCATGCCTTTTGGCAGATAAATTTCCTTTTTGGAGAAGAAAAAACGGGATGCAGATGTATTGGGGAATACAGCATCCTGTTTTTGCGTCCTGAAGTTAACAGTTCGGCCTTCGGGCAGGAGCCATTCCCCGCCCTGCCCGAAGGCCGAACTGTTAACTGGGGAGAAACTGTATCCCGAAGAAAAGGTTGACAAATTATCCGGGTATAGTAAAATAAGGAACAGATTGAAGAATATACGGAAGTATAGCGGATCAGGTGTCCGGAGAAGCGGACAGATAGGAGCAGATATGGCAGAGATTTATAACCACAGAGAAGTAGAACAGAAATGGCAGAAGGTCTGGGATGATGAGAAAGCATTCAAGACTTCCGAAGATTATTCCAAACCGAAATACTATGCGCTTGTAGAGTTCCCTTATCCTTCCGGGCAGGGACTTCATGTAGGGCATCCGAGACCCTATACGGCGCTTGATATCGTTGCAAGAAAGAGAAGAATGCAGGGATATAATGTCCTTTATCCGATGGGCTGGGATGCTTTCGGCCTTCCAACGGAAAATTATGCGATTCAGAACCATATTCATCCAAGGATTGTAACGGAAAATAATGTAAAGCATTTCAAGAACCAGTTACACGCATTGGGCTATTCCTTCGACTGGGACAGAGAAATCAATACGACCGACCCGGATTATTATAAATGGACACAGTGGATTTTTCTGAAATTATTTAAAGCGGGTCTTGCGTATAAATCGGAGATGCCGATTAACTGGTGTACTTCCTGTAAAGTCGGCCTTGCGAACGAAGAAGTAGTGAACGGCGTCTGTGAAAGATGCGGTTCCGAAGTTGTCCGTAAAGTGAAGAGCCAGTGGATGTTGAAGATTACGGAGTATGCCGACAAGTTGATTCAGGGACTCGATACGGTAGATTATATCGAGAAAGTAAAAGTTTCTCAGAAGAACTGGATCGGTAAATCGACAGGGGCGGAAGTGGACTTTGCGATCAAAGGAAAGGAAGATAAACTCCGCGTTTATACGACAAGATGCGATACGCTCTTCGGTGCGACCTATATGGTAATGTCTCCGGAGCATCCGTTGATTGATAAATATAAGGACGAATTGAAGAATTGGGATGAGATATGTGCATACAGGGAGCAGGCCGCGAGGAAATCCGATTTTGAAAGGGCGGAGCTTGCGAAGGATAAGACCGGTGTCAAGCTGGATGGTATGTCCGCGATCAATCCTGTGAATGAAAAAGAAATCCCGATTTTTATTTCCGATTACGTTCTGATGAGTTATGGGACCGGTGCGATCATGGCCGTACCGGCGCATGATGAAAGAGACTGGGATTTTGCGAAAAAATTCAACCTGCCGATCATTGAGGTCGTAGCAGGAGGTAAAAATGTGCAGGAAGAGGTTTATACGGATGTGGCGACAGGAATCCTCTGCAATTCCGATTTCCTGAACGGACTGCATGTGGCGGAAGCGAAAGAAAAGATGATCGCTTTTCTGGAAGAGAAAGGCATCGGTACTGCCAAAACGAATTTCAAACTGCGAGATTGGGTATTTTCCAGACAGCGTTACTGGGGAGAGCCAATCCCCATCGTACACTGCGAGAAATGCGGTTATGTGCCGCTTGACGAGAGCGAACTGCCGTTGCAGCTGCCGGAAGTGGAGAGTTATATGCCGACGGATAACGGAGAATCTCCGCTGGCGGCAATGACTGATTGGGTCAATACCACCTGTCCGTGCTGCGGAGGCCCGGCGAAGCGGGAAACCGATACGATGCCTCAGTGGGCCGGTTCTTCCTGGTATTTCCTGCGCTATACGGATCCGGAGAACAAAGAGGCGCTGGCGAGTAAGGAAGCGCTGGATTACTGGATGCCGGTAGACTGGTATAATGGCGGTATGGAGCATACGACACTGCATCTTTTGTATTCCCGTTTCTGGCATAAGTTCTTATATGACCAGAAAGTGGTGCCTTGTCCGGAACCCTATGCGAAGAGAACTTCCCACGGAATGATTCTCGGTTCCAATGGAGAGAAGATGAGCAAATCCCGCGGCAATATCGTAAATCCGGACGATATCGTCAGAGAGTACGGCGCGGATACGCTGCGTACTTATGAAATGTTCATCGGCGCCTTTGATTTGTCGGCGTCATGGTCGGAGGACGGCGTAAAAGGATGCCGCCGTTTCCTGGAAAGGGTATGGAAATTACAGAGCATCATGACCGACGAGAGCGGGTATTCCAAAGATTTGGAAACAAAGATGCATCAGACGATCAAAAAGGTCAGCAATGATTTTGAGAATCTGAAGTATAATACGGCGATTGCGGCAATGATGGCGCTGATCAATGAATTTTATAAAAAGAACAGCGTTACGAAGGATGAATACAGAACGCTGCTCATCCTGCTCAACCCGGTCGCACCGCATATTACGGAAGAATTGTGGCAGAGCGCAGGATTTGAAGGCAGGTTGTATCAGACAGTATGGCCGGAATATGATGAGGCCAAGACCGTAGAGGCTGATGTGGAAATCGCAGTCCAGATCAACGGCAAAACGAGAGCAACGCTGATGATCGGCAAAGATGACCCGAAAGACGAAGTCATTGCCAAGGCGAAAGAGGCTATAGCCGATAAATTGACCGGAACGATCGTAAAAGAAATTTATGTTCCCGGAAGGATTGTGAATATCGTTCACAAATAGGGCAAAAAGAATGCCAGAGCAGATTTGCTGCTCAGGCATTCTTCCTGTTTTATCCGTTCTTTCTGTTTTATCAGTTCTTTCGGTTGCGGAAGACGGTGATCATTTTATTCATTTTTTCGATGTCTTCCGGGGAAGCGTATTTTCGCAGAGTGCTGATGATCGTATCCATTTCTTCTTCCGTAAAGCTGACATTGTTATCCCTGCTTCGCTTGGCTGCGGCCATCAGAAAGGGCAGCATCTGTTCTTTCGAGAGATTGCTGCTTTCAAAGACAAGCATTTGTAGAAAATCCAGTTTCGCTTTATCGATATGTGCAACATCGGGGTCGTCTAACCATGACGCCATAGAAAAACCTCCTAACCTTTTTCATATAAGGCAGTTCGCAGCGCGTGCCGGACTCTGCCTGTTATCGGTCATTCCGTATCAGTATATGCTATATCTGGCTGCTGAACGCATCGAACATCGCCTTTTGTTCGGGGGAGAGCATACCCATCAGAATGTTTTCCATGGAAGAGCCATCGGTATTTTCGTTACCCATGTCCGGGAACATTTCCTGCATGGTACTCATTGTCTGGCTCATTTCCTGATACATTTCCATCATCTGGAACATGGACTCCATCTGTTCCAATTGTTTGACTTCCGACTCCGTGCAGTATGGCTTTAATTCGCAGCAGAGCTTTTTCATATCGGGCGTTTTTGACTCCTGTTCGGCGGAGCATATGTGGAAAGGGTGCTTTTTGCATAAATCCATTGTATATTTCAGTTCCATATACTTGATATAGATTGCCATATTTTTCTGCATGGAAGGATCTATGTAGGGAAGAAGAACCTTTAATTTCTGTATTTGATTGTTAGTGTATAAGGCATCAAATGCCATGACGCTCGATGATTCCTCTTTCATTGTTCCCTATGCCTTTCGATGCCTGAATGAACTTATCAAAGTATATGCGTTATAAGAGAAAAATAGGCTCACACAAGGAGCCTATTTTCCAGATGTGCTACAAAGAAATGAAAGAAAATTAGCAGAAGGAATTACCGCAGCAGCTAAGAAGGATCAACAGCCAGATCCAGTTGCCGCATCCGCATCCGCAGCCATCGTTGTTGTTATTGAAAAGACCGAAGCCGCTTCCGCCGCATCCACAACCATCGTTGTTATTGCCGCAGATAGAGAATAAAATGATAAGCCAGATCAAAGAACAACATCCGTTAGACCCTTCTCTTGTGTTATTGCATCCGCATTGAGTTGCTGATAAATCACTCATGTTTTTATGCCTCCATGTTTTTTTGTTTTGTTTTATGGTTTATCTTATGTGCATGGCAGGTCCAGGTTTCCGGTGAAAAGAAAAAATA
>CAMWXB010000074.1 GCA_947178125.1 uncultured Lachnospiraceae bacterium
CTAAATGTCTTTCCTGCACGCCTGACCATAAGTATCCACGAATGAAAAAAGTTTATCATAAAAAAAGAAAGAAAGCAATTTCAGACGAATTAATTTGAGAGAAATCAATTTTATAACATTGTGTTTTTTATCACTTTTTCATATAATATAATTGTTATTTTCAACTTGACAAAAGACGAATACGAAAACAACAGGAGTCCACAACCAATGTCCGATTTTCAGGAACTGATCGGGAGTTTCCCCAAAACAAGAGAATACGTCCGGGATTTTTTCGTCTATGGCTTTAAGACCCGAAATGACTTCAAAGACAAAAGTCCCCGCACCTATGATAACGAGCGGCGGCGGCTCGAAAGCTGGCTTGCGCCCTATGTACGGAAAGACTATGCAGCGGACGGCTCCAATCTCTCGCTCGCGATTGACAGCAGCCTTCTCGACACCAACCCGCTTTTTCAGGTATGGAAAACAAAAAGCTTTACCGACAACGATATCGTTCTGCATTTTCTGATATTGGACCTGCTTCGGGACGGCCGGAAAATGACGGCGGAAGAAATCACGGACGGCCTGCTTGCCGGATACGAAGTCCTCTTCGATATCCAGCTCGTCCGGCGGAAATGCAATACCTATGTAAAAGAAGGCCTGCTGCATAAGGAAAAGAACGGAAAGGCGGTCTTCTTTTTCCTCGATGATACGCCGTCTGCATGGATCAGCGCTAATGAAGCCGTCCTGGATGCGCTCGCCTTCTATCAAATGGCCGGTATTTTCGGCATCATCGGCAATGAACTGTTGGAACAGTTTGATTCCGGCAACCTGAGTTTCCGCGTAAAGCACAGTTTTTTTGTACATACATTGGAAGAAGAAATACTGTTGGAGCTCTTAAATGCCATGAATCAAAAGAGCGCCGTACAGCTCGAAATCAAGAGTTCCAAACAGGGAAACGCCAACACGGCGCACTGCATTCCCCTGCAGATTTTTATCAGCACCAGAAGCGGCCGGCGTTTTCTGTGCGGTTATGTGCTCCGCGGCAGACGCTTTACCTGTTTCCGGCTGGACTCCGTCAAACGCGTTACCCTTATGGAAAAAGCAGAGGAATATGACGAACTGTCAGAAAAGCTGAATCGGAACCGTGAAAAACTCTGGGGCGTTTCCTTTCAAAACGATGGGAAGCATTTTCTGGATAAACTGTCCATGACCCTGCAGGTTCTGGAACCTTCCGAAAATTACATCCTCACCCGGCTGGAGCAGGAAGGCCGGGGCGGCACCGTCACCAGAACGGCGCCCAATACTTACTTATATGAAGTCGAAGTATTTGACTGCAATGAACTTTTGCCGTGGATCCGCACTTTTACAGGACGAATCCTTGCATTGGAATGCAGCGACCAATCGGTAGTACGGCAGTTTTACCGGGACTTACAGTCCATGTACCGTATCTATGGGATAGAACAGGAATGACTCTGCCATACTGCGGCTGCGTTGTATGGCAGCATTCCGAAAACGAAACGGGAAAAATGAAACAGGAGAAAACAGACGATGGAATTATTTTCTGAAATATACAGCTGCTACTATCAGGTAATGCGGCATTTATTATCCAACCGGAGCGCAGTCTCCATGCAGGATATCCGCGCGCAGATTTCCACTGAAGGTTTTGAAGAAAGCCTGCTTTCCATCATTCCCAAACTGGAAAGCGGCGCATGGAATTTATTCGACAGGAACGGCAGGCTATACCTTTCCAAACTCTCCTCGCCTTTGATAACGCCGCTTTCCAACCTCGAAAAAGCTTACCTGAAAGCGCTGTTATCCGATTCCCGCATCGGCCTGTTCCTCGAACCGGAACAGCTTGAAACGCTGCACGGCATGCTTTCTGATGTCACACCGCTCTGGAGACCGGAACAGTTCTATTACTATGACCGTTTTGCCGGCGGCGACCCTTACGATGACGAAACATACCGCAGCAATTTCCGCATTCTGCTTCAGGCGCAGAAGAACAGGCAGTATGTGGATATTGATTACAACTCACCGAACGGAAACCGCGTCCACCATCACTACGTTCCCGCCCGTCTGGAATACTCCGTAAAAAATGACAAATTCCGGCTCCTTGCCCTGAAAAACACCGGAAGCGGCAAAACGCGGCTGGAGCTCCTGAACATCGCCCGGATACGGAGCGTTCAGTCAATGGATAAAACGCTCTCCTCTTCCATTGATTTAAACGCGCTCATTCAGGGTTCCTATTATAAAGAACCGCTCAAGCTGCAGATCGTCAACAAACGAAATGCCCTTGAGCGTGCCATGCTGCATTTTGCCAATTATGAAAAAAATACTTCCAGAATAGATGAAAACACCTACGAATGCCTGATTTATTATAATCAGAACATGGAGACCGAACTGCTGATCGAAGTCATGTCATTCGGCCCCATGCTGACGGTCCTCGGAAGCGATAAGTTTCTGGCGCTTCTGAAAGCGAGGCTGCGGCGGCAGGCGTCTATCTCATAAAAAGCGCAAGTCCCGCAGCTGCCCCACTTGCATAAATTACGTCGCAATTCCCGCATACTGCGTCATATACAGGTCATAGTACTTCCCTTTCTTCGCCAGCAGCGTGTCATGGTCTCCGCTTTCTACGATTCTTCCGTGGTCCATGACGACAATGATGTCCGCATCCCGTATCGTAGAAAGGCGGTGGGCAATGATAATGCTGGTGCGGTTCTGCATGACGAGGTGCATCGCATCCTGAATCGCCTTCTCCGTGCGGGTATCCACATTGGAAGTCGCTTCGTCCAGAATCAGAATCTGCGGGTCTGCCACGAAAGCTCTGGCGATTGCGAGCAGCTGGCGCTGGCCCTGACTGATATTTTCACCGGCTCCGGTCAGCATCGTATCATAACCCTGGGGCAGCATCTCAATCATTTCCCTGCACCGGCTTCTTTTTGCCGCCGCCTCGATTTCCTCAAGACCGGCTTCCGCATTCCCATATTTCAGATTATTGAGGACCGTATCCGAAAATAAGACCGTATCCTGTAAGACAATTGCAGCTTTCCTGCGCAGATCGTTTCTGGAAATATCTCTGATATTCTGCTGATTGATGAGAATTTCCCCGCTGTCGATATCATAAAAACGCATGAGCAGATTGACGACCGTCGTCTTTCCGCTTCCTGTCGCCCCTACCAGCGCTACTTTCCGGCCGGCGGGAACCGTCAGCGTAAAATCATGCAATACCGGCCGTCCCGGCTCATAAGAAAACTGCACATTCCGGAATGTGACCGTTGCACCCGACGCTTCCTTCACGTCCTCGCCGCTCTTATCTTCATTTTCTTCATCCAGCACCATAAAAACGCGCTCCGCACCGGCAACCGCCGTCTGCAGCTGACCATAGACCTGTGCAATTTCATTGATCGGCCGACTGAACTGCTTTGCATAAACGATAAATGCTGAAATAACACCTACCGAAATAATCCCGTTCACAGAAAAATAGCCGCCAAAAGCCGCAATAATGACAAAACCGATATTACCGATACAATTCATGACCGGGCCCATAACACCGCTGAATACGTCCGTCCTGATTCCGGCCTTTGTCAGCGAATCCGAAGTCCGACAAAATTCCTCCGTCGTAACATCCTGATGATTATAAGCAACTACCGTGCGGTATCCCGCCACCATCTCTTCTACCGTACCGTTCAACTGCCCAAGAAGCATCTGCCGCCTGCGTGAGAACCTGCGCACTTTTTTAGATAGAATCTTCGTTGCGAGGACCGTCAGAATCACCGTCGCAAAACTGAGCAATGCGAGCTGCCAGCAATACCACAGCATAATGGCAACCGTACCGCCAATCGTCAATATGCCGGAAAACAACGAAGGCAGAGACTGGGACACCGTTGTGGAAATGTTTTCGATGTCATTCGTCATGCGGCTCATGACATCGCCATGGGAATGCGTATCCAGATAGCGAACCGGTAAATCCATCAGCTTGCTGAAAAGTTCTTCCCGCATTCTTTTCACAATGCGCTGGCTCAGTCTCGCACTGATCAGCCCCTGCAGCAGCTGCCCGCCGCTGTAAAGCAGGTATACGGCAGTCATCAGGAGCAATGTCCGGATAAGATTTCCCATTCTGCTCCCCGCAATGATATCGATGGCATTGCTCTGCAGGCTCGGCGCATAGACGCCGCACAGCGTTCCGAAAACAACAACGACGAGCATACCGGAGACCATTGCCTTTTCCTTCGTAAAATAAACGGCAATCCGCCGCAGCGCCGCTCCGGCGTTTTCGGCATGCTGCACCTCGGCAAACCGCTGATTCCTGTTCATCATCCCCGGAATATTCCGCTCTGCCAGCTTTTCTTCATTACGTTTTGCCAGTTTTTCGTCTTTCTGTTCAGACATATTCCCTCGCTCCTTCCTCTTCTCCCATCTGCGATATTCTCTGCTGAGAACGACAGATATCCTGATAAATCGGACAGGTATTCCGCAGTTCTTCGTGTGTTCCGACAGCTGCAATCCGGCCATTGTCCATAATGACGATCCTGTCCGCCCTGCGTACCGAAGCGATACGCTGTGCAACAATGATCTTCGTGCTCTCCGGATGAGACTTCTGCAGCGCTTCGTATAAATCAGCTTCTGTTTTTAAATCGAGTGCGCTTGTGGAATCATCGAAGATCAGAATCTCCGCCGGCTTTAAAACGGCTCTCGCTATGGAAATCCTCTGCTTCTGTCCGCCGGACAGGCTCATGCCCCGTTCCGCGACGACTGTATCATACCCCTCCGCCGAAGAAGCGATAAAACTTTCGGCCTGTGCGACCGCCGCCGCCGTCTTGACCTCATCCATTTCTGCGCTCTGTTTCCCCCACAAAATATTTTCCCGGATTGATACGCTGAACAACTCGCTCTTCTGCAGCGTAATCGCAATCTTTTCCCGCAAGGCTTTCTGTCCGTATTCTTTTACATCCACGCCATCGACCAGAACCGTTCCGGCTGTCGCATCATAGAAACGGGGAATCAAATGAATCAGAGATGTTTTCCCGCAGCCGGTAGCTCCCATAATAGCGACCGTTTCACCCTGCTTCACTTTTAAATTGATATGTTCAAGAACCGGCTGGCCCGAACCGGGATAGGAAAAAGATACATCCCGAAATTCGATGGTGCCGCGACTGTCCGTATCTTTGCACAATGCTCCGTCCTTTAATGCCGGCTCGCTGTACAGCACCTCTTTGACACGTTTCCAGGAAGCATATCCCCTCGAAATATTCTGAAACAGCATCACGAGCATCAGAACGCCGTTTAAAAGCTGCGTCGTATAGGTAATTGCCGCCATCACGGAACCTGGCGTCGTCACACCGCTTCCCACCTCAAAGGAACCGGCATACAGAATCACCGCCACGACCAGGTACATCAGCGCATTGACGACAGGATTCATGAAAGCAAAAATAACGAGCACCCGCAGCTGTGTTTTAATGAGTTCGTCGTTTGCCTTGCCAAAACGCAGTTTTTCATATGCTTCCCGCACACAGGCCTTGATGATGCGGATGCCGGAAACATCCTCCTGCATGATGGCATTGATCGTATCGAGCTGCGCCTGCAATCCGGCAAACAGCGGATTGGCTTTGGACAGGCACAAAGCCATACAGCCGACAATGAACGGAAACGCACACAGAACGATCAAGCCGAATGTTCTGTTCAGGCGGAACATAAAATACATACTTCCAAAAGTCAAAAGACCCGTACGAATCATTCCCCGTATAAATACCGATACGAAATTCTGCACCTGCGTAATATCGTTTGTCACTCTTGTCACAAGCGAGCCCGTTCCGAAACGGTCAATCTGAGGAAATGAAAACGTCATAATATTGCGGAAACAGTCTTTTCGTATCTCATTTCCGATATTCTGCGCCGACATATGCACGAATACATTATTCATTGAACCGCAGAAACCGCCGAAAAGAACGAGCAAAATCATCTGAAATCCCACATGCCAGACAATATTCAAATCTCCAACGCCGCCGCGGCTCAATCCGAGTACCCCGTCATCCACGATCTTGCTCATCAGCCCCGGCTGAATCAAATCCATCATGACCTCACAGACCATGAACAGGGCCGCAATAACTGCAAAGAATAAATAGCTTCTGATATATTTCCACATAAGACATCACCTTCTCCCATTCTCATAGCGCGTCTTCCAGTCACCGTTCACTTTTTCCAGCAAAGCGAGCAATGTACTTTTTTCTTCCTCCGTCAGGCAGGAAAACATTTCCTCATGGCGCGTCCTGCGCTGCGAGAGCGCTTCTTCCGCCTGGCGCTTCCCCTGTTCGGTAAGCGCTATATCGGTCGTCCGGCGGTCATCCGGGCTTTCAGTACGGACGATCAGGCCGCCCTTTTCCAGTTTTGCAAGCACCTCACTGACAGACCCCGGCTGAATGCCCAGACGTTCGGTCAGCTTTCTCTGCGTGATCGTCCCGGTTTCCAGAAGCACGATCAGAATACGTTTCTGACTTCCCCGCCCCTCATATTGGGAACGCATCGTATGATTGATATCCCGGAAATTGATAATGAGTTTATGATTTTTATCCGTGTCCGCATAATGAGATCTGCGCTCTTCGCCGCAAAAACACTCCTCTCTCCTTCTTTTCATGTCATCTTCTCCTCCTCTTTTATCAAGGTACCTAATATTTTATCCGCACATTTGTCATTTGTCAAGGTACCTTGATTATTTTTTTCAAAAAAACCCGGTAACTGAAGCTGTCAGTTCCGGGCTTTTAGAATTACCTATGCTCTTTTTCCATAACCTTTTTTTCTAAATAAGTATAGATCATCTCCGCACAGGCCTGCTCTCCGATGGAACTGTCAATACACAGCTCGTAGTTATCGGAATGTGCCCACAGCGACCCCGTAACGGAACGGTAATAGTTAGAACGGGCCGCATCGGAATGCTCCATGTTCTTTCTCGCTTCCTGTTCCGTATCCCCATACATTTCCATAATCTTTTTCACACGATAGTCCTTTGGCGCATGAATGAAAATACGGATAACATCCGGATGCTCCCGCAGAACATGATCGGCCGCCCGGCCAATGATCACACAGGAACCGCTTTCGGCAATCTTTTTAATGATCTTATCCTGCGCAATAACGGCCTGCTGCATGATGGTCGTGCTCATGTACAGTTCCTTTAACCGGTCCGGAGAATTTTTATTGATATCGGAAATAAATTCCGCCGCCAGCCCGCTCTCCTGTGCCGCCATGGCCGTCACTTCCTTATAATAGCAGGGAATCTGAAGCATTTGTGCAAGCTGCTGTCCAATCCGCTTTCCGGCAGAACCATGTTCTCTGGAAATCGTAACGATAACACCGGGCTTAGAGGGCTGAATATGCCCTTCTGCAGCGTGTGCTTCTGATTTCGTTTCTGTCTGAAGCTCTTTCCACAAACGCACCATGACCGCCGCCGTAATCAGCATCGCAACCACATCCGCGATTGGTGCCGCCCAGAAGATTCCCGTTACGCCGAAAAAGACCGGAACAACGATCGAGAACACGATCAAAAGCAAATCTCTGAGAATCGCGAGCGGCGCTGCAGCCTGTGCACGTCCGATAGACTGTAAAAAGATCGCACAGACCTTCTGTACACAGGTAAACAGAATCAGCAATAAATAAATGCGCAGACAGCGAGTTGCAAATTCCATGTATAACTCTCCATCCGAACCAAAGAGCCTGATAAACGCGCTCGGAAATGCCTCGAACAAAACCATACACACGAGGCCGACAAGCGCAGTCCATTTTAAAACCGCTTTTAACAATTCCCGCACACGGTCAAATTTCTGTGCGCCGTAATTGTATCCGACGATCGGCTGTGCGCCGGCCGCGATGCCGATAGCAATATTCAGTACGATCTGGAACAGCTTCATGATGACAACAAACGCCGCCAGCGGAATATCCGCGCCATAAGCCGAAAGTGCACCGTATTTTACAAGCAGGATATTATTCACCACCGTAATGACAACGATAGAAAGCTGCGTCAGAAGGCTGGAAGTTCCCAGCGCCATGATCTGCTTCAAAAGCTTGAAATCTATCTTGAAACTGTCAGCCTGTAACCGGAACGTTCTGCTTTTGGTCAGATAAAAAGCGCAAAGCAGAAAGCTGACGAACTGGCCGAGAATCGTCGCATACGCCGCTCCCTTAATTCCCATATCAAGTACGAAAATAGCCACCGGGTCGCCCACAATATTAATGAGCGCTCCTACGATCATAGCCCCCATCGCATAACGCGGGCTTCCGTCCGCACGAATAATCGAAGCCAATGTATTTTGTGTCATGGCGAGCGGCATCATAATATAGATGATAACACCATAATCATGTGCCAGCGTGATCGTCGCATCCGTGGCGCCAATCAGGCGCAGCAGACCGTCACCCCACAAATAGCTGACCAAAATGATCACTACACCCGAAAGAAAAGAAAAAAGAATGCTGTTCCCAATTCCTCTGTGAATCGTCTTTGTCTCATTCCTGCCAAGCGCCACGCTCAAATAAGCCGCCGCGCCGTCACCAAAGAACAGGGACATTCCCCAGCCGATAACTGTGATCGGAAAAATAACGCCCGTCGCCGCATTTCCCAGATAACCTACGCCATTCCCGACAAAAATCTGATCAACGATGTTGTAAAGACATGAAATGATCAGCGATGCAATGCAGGGAATACAAAATTTTGCAAGAAGTTTTCCAATCTTCTCACTTCCCAGATAATTACTTGTTTCCATAATTTCCTCCTTTTTAGGCACAAAAAAACAGCACATGCAGACTACATGTGCCGCTAAAAAGACACATGCAATACTTTGTTCCGTAATCAGATTTACGTGCCAAGCACTACATGTGTCGTTCAAGTGTTCCTATTTATTTCATTACCTTGCTTATTCTACCCAAAAATCCGGAGAAATGTCAAGAACGATTTTTCGCTATTTGACCGTTATTTTACCGTGGGAAAGAAGGTTGGAACACACATTGAGATATATGCTATTTTCATTCTTGAGATATGTGGACAGGTATGCTATATTATGTAAGATACGGAGGTAATATATGGAACTGCATTCAACCATCTTTTTTCCAATAGAAATCATCGGAACCGTGGCCTTTGCATCTTCCGGCGCCATGGTCGCAGTCCGTAAAAAACTGGATTTATTCGGCATCATCGTTCTCGGCGTCATCACGGCTGTTGGCGGCGGAATGCTCCGGGACCTTGTGATCGGAAGCATCCCGCCCAATATGTTCCGCAATCCTGTCTATGTATTTGCCGCCTTTCTGACCGTACTCGTCCTCTTCCTGTTATTTCGCTTCCGGCCTTTTTTGCTGGGGAGCCATTATATGGAAAGCTACGAAAAGATCATGAATATTCTGGATGCCATCGGCCTTGGCGCCTTCACCGTCACAGGTGTCGATACCGGTGTGGAAGCAGGCTACGGCGATTATCACTTCCTGATCATTTTCCTCGGCGTCATTACGGGCATCGGCGGCGGTATCCTGCGGGACATCATGGCGGGAGAAACTCCTTTTGTCCTGAAAAAGCACATCTACGCCTGTGCATCCATCTCCGGCGCCTGTCTGTATGTCCTGCTTTTACAGTTCACCCACTCGGATTATGCTATGCTGTTCAGCGCGCTTCTTGTCGTCGCAATCCGCATCCTGGCAAGCCATTACCGATGGAATCTGCCTGGCGTGGAAAATGAATCCGAATGAAGAATGCCCGTATTTTGGGCATTCTTCGGTGTGAAGAAGATTTGCTTTGCAAATCCATAGAAGTTCCAAGTCAGCTACGCTGACTTTGTGAAACAGCCAAGCCTGGGAACCAGGCTTTAGCTGTATGAGCAAGACTTGCGCAGCAAGTCAGAAGTTCTTCTCACGCTATGAATACAGCGTGATCAGCCAGATAATAAACGCTATGCCGGCCAGAAATACAAACGCTATGGAGAGCGCTGCGCCAAGCGCCACTCCCATATAACGAAACCTTTCTTTCCATGTGAACGGCACATCTTCCCATGGATTTTTTTCCTTTTCATTGTAATCGGAATGCTTCCGCCCTGCCTGAGAAAAATGGGAACGCCTGCCAAATAATCCGGGGCTTTCCAGCCCGCTCATATCGGCAACGGTGCGTCCATCATCCTCAAAGTTTTCCCGGCGGCTCATACATCACCATATAAGTGACACACTACATAGTGGCCCGGTTCAATTTCCTTCTGCACAGGCGCAGTCTGTTTACACTTTTCCATACAGTTCGCACAGCGGGTATGGAATTTACATCCTGTAGGCGGATTCGTCGGAGAAGGAATCGTCCCCTCCAACACGATACGATTCATTTTCGCGTCAGGATCCGGAATGGGAATTGCGGAAAATAATGCTTTCGTATACGGATGCAGCGGATTGTTAAAAATATCCTTTGTCTCTCCATACTCTACCAGATTTCCCAGATACATAACGCCTACCGTATCGGAAATATGCTCAACAACACTCAAATCATGCGAAATAAATAAATAGGTAAGCTTATATTCCTCCTGCAGGTCTTTCAGCAGATTGATGATCTGTGCCTGAATCGAAACATCCAGCGCCGATACCGGCTCATCGCAAACAATAAATTCCGGATTCAGAGCAAGCGCCCGGGCAATACAGATACGTTGTCTCTGTCCGCCGGAAAATTCATGCGGATAACGGTCTTTATGAAAAGGCTGCAGACCGCAGTTATCCATGACTTTATCAATATAATCATCAAATTCACCTTTGCTTACAAGCCCATGCTCTCTGGCCGCCTCCCCGATAATCTCACCAACCGGCAGTCTTGGCGACAGGCTGGAAAACGGATCCTGAAAGATGATCTGCATCTTGGTACGCATGCTCCGCATCTCTTTGGCGGAAAGGTCATAGACCTCCTTTCCGTTAAAAATCACTTCCCCGCCGGTCTTCTCACCGGACAGGCGCAGAATGGTCCGCCCTGTTGTCGTCTTTCCACAGCCGGATTCTCCTACCAGTCCCATCGTCGTTCCCCGTTTCAGGTTAAAGGTGACGCCGTCCACCGCTTTTACATATCCTACCGTTTTGGAAACCAGCCCGCCCTTGACCGGAAAATACTTTTTCAGGGCATTGACCATCAGGATATACTGTGGGTCATAGGTAACAGGGGTAAAATCATTTTCTATCATTGTGCGTTCATCAGACATTTACTTCTCCCCCTTTCCGTCGTAAAAACGATAACAGCTGACTTTGTGCGTCGGCGACAGGCTGATTTCCTCAGGATATTTACCCGCACAACGCTCCACACACATTTCACAGCGGTCTTTATAATAACAGTAATCGGGCATATTGACAGGATTTGGCACCTTGCCCGGAATCGAATACAGTCTGTCCACCTGCTTGCCTACCACCGGCTTTGACGCCATCAGACCGATCGTATAGGGATGAGAAGGATTGGAAAAAATGTCCCGCACCGTTCCTTTCTCCACCACACGTCCGGCATACATAACGACAACGTAATCCGCCATTTCCGCGATCACGCCCAAATCATGCGTGATCAGCATAATGGATGAATTGATCTTATTTTTCAGATTCCGAAGCAGGTCCAGAATCTGTGCCTGTATCGTCACATCCAACGCCGTTGTCGGTTCGTCCGCTATGATGATCCTCGGATTACATGCAAGCGCGATTGCGATCATAATACGCTGACGCATACCGCCGGAAAGTTCGTGGGGATACATTCGATATACGCCCTCGCTGTTGGCGATTCCCACCATTTTCAATAATTCGATGGTACGGGCCTTGATATCTTCTTTGGTCTTTCCTTCCCCATCATGCAGTGCGATCACTTCATCCACCTGCTCTCCGATACGAAATACCGGATTTAAACTTGTCATAGGCTCCTGAAAAATCATGGAAACATAATTTCCCCGCAGATTCATCATCTTATCATTCGGCGTTTTCGCAATATTGTAAGCTCTGCCATCTCCAAGATTGAGTCGGATCTCACCTTCCACGATCTGTCCATGCGGGCGCTGGATCAACTGCATCAAAGAAAGACTGGTAACAGACTTTCCGCAGCCCGATTCCCCTACCACGCCCACGGTCTTGCCGATGGGCACTTCAAAGGTAACGCCGTCCACAGATTTTACCGTACCGGCATCCGTGAAAAAGTAGGTGTGCAGATTGTCAAATTCCACCGCATTATCTGCATTATGCATGGTTGTTGTATATTCAGATTCCGGCACATTTTTCCGTTTACGCGCTTTTTCATATTGATTGGTAATACGCCGATTCTCCCTGGATATCCTACGGGATTCCTTCGCGGTAAGATATCCTTCCGGTTTATTCTTAGCCATAATCATTCCCCTCCTTAACGTTTCATTCTGGGATCAAAAGCATCGCGCAGACCATCGCCTACAAAGTTAAATCCCAGAACCGCAATCAACAGGCAGACGCCTGCCGGAATCCAAATGAACCAATAAGTAGTCAGAACATAGGAGTTATTTACATCATTAATGATATTCCCCCAGGAAGCGAACGGGAATTTTACGCCAAGTCCCAGGAATGATAAGGTCGCCTCCGTCAACATCACCGAACCAAGACTCATTGTACAGGTAACGATCAACTGCGGAATAACATTCGGAATCAAATGCTTAAATATCCGACGGGAAACACGAATGCCGCAGGCTTCGGCTGCTGTCATAAATTCCTGTTCGCGCAGGGAAAGTATCTGTCCGCGGACAAGACGGGCTATGCTCGGCCAACCTAAAAAGCCCAGAATCAACATCAGATAAAACATACGGAGCTGCGGGTCCACGCGCATGCCATCCATCGCCGCACCCAAAATAATGACCAGCGGCAAAGAGGGAATACAGTAAAAGACATCTACGATACGCATGATCACGTTATCCACCCATTTGCCGAAATATCCGGAAATACCGCCGAGGATAACCCCTAATACCGTTTCGATGATCACAACGATAAATCCGATGATCAGAGAGACTCTTCCGCCATACATCAGACGCGTGAGCATATCCATGCCATTTGAGTCGGTGCCAAGCGGATGTTTCGAGGAAGGCGCTTCATACTGACTGTAAACATAAGTCTCCGTCTCCTGCATGACAGACCAGACTTTCGCGGCGGCATCATAGGTAATCGTATAAGTGTGTTCCGTACCGTCCGGATCCGTATAAGCAAATTCCGTCCCCTCATTGTCGAGAACTTCCTCCAGACGTTCTTTAAAATCTCTGGAAACCAAAACGCCATTTTCCTTCGACTGTACCACAAAGCGGCTGATATATCCCATGACCTCATCGCCCTGTATGATGTTTCCATCTTCATCCAGCATATAATCCTGCCCGTCAACGCTGAAAGCGCCCTGTTCGTCATTGGTATACAGCTGCAGCGCCGCATGCTTTACGTTAAAAGGCAGATCTGCAACGCCGTCCGAAGCATTTACAATATCCTTATAGGCAATGGCAATGGTATCGCCGTCCACGGAAACAGCATAGAAATCCTGCCCTTCCTGTGTCAGCCCATAGTTTATATCCTTATATTCAAACTCAGTCTTACCCATCATCTGCGCCATCAAAAACTGCGCCTGAGCTGCCGAACCAAAATCCTGTCCTTCGGCGGAAACGTAACGAAAGTCCTCATTTCTCGTTACGCCCACATACTCTTTTTCCAGATAAGTATAAGTATAGAACTGCTCATCTTCGCCATAAGGTGAAACCATGCCGCCCACAAATGAAAACAAAAACATTACAGCCAGCATAACAAGTCCCAGGACAGCCAGACGATTTCGGAAAAAGCGTTTCGCCACCAATGCGCCCGGTGAAAGTGTTTTGACACGCCGGTCATCATTTAAGGACAACGTTTCCCCGGAAGATACGTTATTCTGCTCGTTTGGTTTATTTATATCAGACATCCGTATTCCTCCTTTCTAGGCGATACGCACGCGGGGATCCACCACGGCATAGAGAATATCGGTAAGCAGATTGCTTGCCAACGTTAAAACAGCGATAAATGTCATATAGAACATGGTGAACGGAATATCACCGATTATCATGGACTGATAAGCCGTCCATCCGATTCCCGGAATGGAGAACAATGTCTCCGTGATCTGTGCGCCCGCAAACAGACCGGGCAGAGAACCACCGATGATCGTCACGAGCGGAATCAGTGTATTCCGAAAGGCATGCTTATAAATGACTCGCTGCTCGCTCAGCCCCTTTGCTCTCGCGGTCCGTATATAATCGGCATTTAAAACTTCCAACATATTCGTTCTCGTATGACGCATCAATGCTCCGATGGATGTGATCACCAATGTTGCAATCGGAAGTACCAGGTGATATGCCTTGTCCATGAACTGTTCCCAGGAAGACATCTGGGCAAATGTCCGCCCCACAAGACCGGATACATCAAACCACTGTAATTTCACGGCAAAGACCAGCTTTAGCAACGTTGCAAAGAAGAAAGGCGGTAACGAAATACCAATCAAAGCAACTGCCGTAATCGAGTAGTCCGCCCTGGAATATTGTCTGGTCGCTGCGATAATACCGAGCGGTACTGCAATGAGCAGTTCCAGGATAAAAGCAACTGCACCCATAACAAAAGACAACCAGACAACATCATGAAACTTTTGAATGACCGGAACCGTAAATTTCCAGCTGTCACCAAAGTTTCCGGCGGCAAAATCTCCTAACCAGACAAAATATCCTGCAATTATCCCCTTATCCAATCCATAGGAAGCATTCAACTGTGCAATCCATTCTTCATACGGCTTCGCCCCCGGCGCCATAGCAAGCTGCATTGCCATCGTCTCCACATACGATGCGGGCAGGCAGCGCAGAATCGCATAGATAATGAATGTCACACAGAAGAGGATGAGGATTGATGCAAGAATACGCTTTATGATATAATTACGCACAAAAAACCCTCCTTCTCTAAACTCATAACAACAATTTTCCATAAGCTGAAAATTCCCTGCCCCAACGGAGCAGGGAATTTCATGTTTCTTCGTTTCGTCTTTTATTTCATTTCGATATTATAAACTTCCTGATACCATGGCCAATAAGGTGTCATATCGTTCGGAAGCGTTTCTGCCTTAACACGCTCTGTAGAAAGCATATAGCAGTCGGAACGCTGATAAACCGGAAGCTCTACGCCCCAATCCATGATAATTTCCATTGCCGCCTTATACAGACCTTTCCGATAAGTCTGGTCAGTGGAAAGACGAGCTGCCTCGATCAGTTCATCCAGATCGGCATCTTCAATCTGGTAGTAGTTGGTAGAACCCAAACTGTGGTACAGCTGATACATATCCGGATCCGTACCGGCCTGCCATGCTGCACACCACATATCCGCAACGCCTGTCTGATAAGAAGCATACAGATCGCTGGCATTTGCAAGGTCATTGACCGTTAAGGTGAATCCGATAGAAGCCAGTGCGTCACTCGCATTCTTTAAGATCAGGAATGTAGGATGGTCACCTGCGCCGTTTGCTCCAATATTTACCTGATACTCCATTTTTGCTCCTTCGGGAGCGGCCGTAACCTTTCCATCTTCCACAGTATAGCCTGCTGCTTCAAAATAACCCAATGCAGCCTCTAATGCTGCCGCATATCTGTCCTCTGCGGACATTCCGTCTGTGTAGATCGGCTCACCGTTTACATCAACGGAATATGCGATCTGATAACCGTCATCCGTAACCTGAGGCGCTGCCCAGGAAGTGTTGGAAATCGGATAGTTGATAACAGACGCTGTGTTTCCATAGTAAGAATCGATACCTTCGTCACGATAAGCTGAGATTACGGTAGCAATCGCTTTACGCAGATTGCGGGATTCTTCAGATGCCGGGTCACTGCCTACTTTTACATTGTTTGCCGCCAGACCGACATAGCCATAGCCGCGGTAATCGATTAGACGAGTCGTGATAACGGAACCGTCCAGATCTTCACTGCCATTGATATCAGCAACCTGATTTGCAATATCGGTAGAGTAGCTGGGATCCGTAATATCCATTGTACCCGCCGTAATACCTGTTACCTTATCCGCCTCGGCCGCTTCCATGAAATTCAGGTGCGCAATCTTAGGCGCTCCCTTGAAATAATCCGGATTCGCATCCATATATACAACGCCGTTGGAGTACTCCTTAAAGATATAAGGACCTGCTCCCAAAGGTTTTCCTGTTTTCTCCTTTACCATTGACAGATCGCCCTTAGGGAATCCAAAGCTGTTATTTTCATAATCATATAAACTCTCATCACCATAATAGTGCATCGGTGAAATCGGAATCTGCAGCTGATAGATCAGCGTTGCATCGACCTTAGTAGCGACAATCCGCATGGAATAATCGCCTGTACGCTGAATACCGCTGACATTCGGCGCGGATTCGCCTGTCTCAATACCTACCTGATAAGCGGAATCCATATAACTCCACAGACTGCCGCTTGCCTGCTCAGAATCGGACAACGCATTATAATCGCCCTCATATGCTTCCAGCATAACATTAAAGAAATCTGTAAGCGTAGCGCCTTCCGGTGTCTCAAATCCCCAGTTAGGCGTTACCGCCTCAATCGGGTCGTCAGCGCTCGCATAACCTGCATTTACGCAATAGTCGATAATAGACTGTGCAAATGCCTCTCCTGCCGCAGGCAGCCCTTCTTCCCAGAAAGCTTTCTGCGTTGCTTCATCCCAGTAAGTAAAATCCGTGTTATCCTCTCCTGCTGCAATCAACAGACTGTAGAGCGCCTCAACACCACTGCGGTACTCCTCAATTCCCTCAATTGCGGTGGAATACAGCGTTGCATTGCCGTCATAAGTAGGATCCAGTTCAACGTACATACCGAAGATGACATCATCAATATCTGCGGTCGTGCCATCGGTGAACTTGATATCGTCACGAATCGTCATATCATAATAAACAGTACCGTCCGCATTCTCTGTAATCTCGATATCGGACGCTGTATAGTAAGTATAATCGGTGCCATTATAAGAACGTGTCTCTCCCTCGATACCCTTTAAGATCGGATTGCCCACACGGTCAACCTCCAGCGTATAGACACGAACCATTTCGTCAATCGTTACATCGTTTGCCGACAACGCAAAATACGGAGAAAATTTTCCCTCCAGTCCCTGCTCTACGCTGGCAACCAGCGTATCATTGGCAGGCGCCGCATCGCTTGTCTCAGAATCCGGCGTCTCCGGTTCCGTCGTTTCTGTGGGTTCCGCTGTGTCGTTAGTGGCCCCCCCCTCCTCGTTTTCGGCGGGCGCCGGCGCATCATTTCCGCCAGAACCGCAGGCCGTCAATGAAAATGCCATAGTCGTTGACAGCAGCAAAGCCAAAAGTTTCTTTGCATTTTTTGTTCTCGAAAATACAATCATTTTCAAAACCTCCCTTTCTTCATAATCATTCCTAATATATTTTACATAGATTCCTGTTTTCCGTCAAGATGAATACCCCGCAGTTTTCCCGCGGGGTATTAAAAAATGCCTTATTATTACAGTTTCTTCCATTTCTGCCAAGCTTCATTCCGTCCAAATATCTGCGATTTTACACTGTTCTGCTAAAAAAGATGCCGCCGCCTGTACGCCACAGCAGGCAAAACATACCACTTCGCCCTCTCCGCTTCCGCCGCGCAGAAGAAAAATAAGCAGCGCAAAAGCAGTCAACATCGCGCCGGCAAGCGGGAACATCGTTCGAATCCTGTACTGTTTCACACTGCGTTCATAAATATAATCCCGCAGCGGATTCCCTCCAAAGGTCACATTTCCGAGCGTATACGCTAGCACAAAATCGGAAATCAGCCAGAATACATAAGGTATAATAACATAAAAAGTATTAAGAAGGCCCGCCGTTGTCACAAACCCGGGAAGAAGCGCCGCCAGAAGCATACAGGCCTGCAGCGCCCATAATTTTACAAGAACCCGGCGGCGTGCGGTCGCATCGGCATGCCACATTTTTCCGGCATAAACATAACCGCCGTCCTGGCCCTTCTCAAAATCATTGAGATAACTGTCCTTCCCGCGCTTTTTCTGTGCGGCCATACTTATGCCAGCCCTTTTAAATCATAAGCTTCCAGCCACTTACGCGCCGCAGCACATACTTCTTTCAGACAGTTTTCCTCAAAAGGATTATCCAGACCGGCATTTTGCAGAAGTTCCGTAAAGACGGCGCTGCCGCCCTGTTTCGTATACGCCATGTACTTCTCCCATGCCGCTTTCTGATCTTTCTGGATTCTCGCCCAAAACTGCAATGCAACCGTCTGGGCAAGACAATAATCAATATAATAGAACGGCCTGTCGTAAATATGATGCTGCCGCTGCCAGCCTTCTCCATCGGCAAAGAACGGAATTTCCCCATCCAGCCGCATCCACGGCATATAAATACCGAGCAGTTTCTTCCAGACAGCATGGCGCTCCGCAGGCGTCATATCCGGTCTCTCAAACACCTCATGCTGGAAATGATCAACCATGGTGCCATAAGGAATAAATGTCAATGCGTCGGACAAATGCGCATAATAAAATTTACGGGTATCTTCCCCAAAGAATCCCTCAGCCCAGTTCCATGCAAAAAACTCCATTGACATCGAATGAACTTCACAGGCCTCCAGCGACGGCCAGACGGATGACATAGGTACACGCTCACGATTCATCCACGCCGCAAAAGCATGTCCTGCTTCATGGGTAACTACTTCTACATCATGCTGCGTGCCGTTAAAATTTGCGAAAATAAAAGGCACATTATAATCGGGAATACTTGTACAGTATCCGCCTCCCGCCTTCCCTTCCGTAGACAGAACATCTAACAGTTCTCCATCTAACATCATACGGAAAAATTCGCTCGTCTCCGGACTGAGCTCATCATAAAATTTTCTGCCATGCGCCAGAATATCATCCGGTGTCCCAGCCGGTCTTGCATTGCCGGAACGGAAAGCGAGCGCATTATCCGCAAAACTCATAGGATATTCTTTTCCCAGACGCTTTGCCTGCTCTTTATAAATTTCATTTGCCACCGGCACCAGATATTTCACGACAGCGGCGCGGAACTTTTCCACATCTTCCTTCGTATAGCAGTTACGCATCATCCGGTAGTAGCCAAGCTGTGTATAACCATCATAGCCAAGCTTACGCCCCATTTTATCACGCAAGTGTACCAGTTCATCATACAGGCGGTCGAGTTCCGCCTGATGCTCTTTATACCATTGTCCTTCCGCTTTCCATGCCGCAAGACGGCGCGCATCATCCTTGTCCGTCTTGAACGGAGTCATCTGAGAAATCGTGTATACACCACCCTCAAAAGAAATCTGCGCCGAAGCCAGCAGCTTATTGTATTCCTGCATCAGATCATTTTCCTTCTGCATTTCCTGAATGATTTCAGGAGAAAAAGTTTTAAGCTCCATCTCCGTATTCAAAAACATCAGCTTTCCATATTCCGCTTCAAATTCCGAACGGAAAGGACTGTTCAACATGGCAAGATTCCATGCCTGCAGCTTTTCTTCAAGTTCTGGTCCGAATGCACTCCAGAACTTCACTTCGTCGTCATAAAAAGTGTCACGCGTGTCAATATCGTGCCGGATATGGGCGAGCGTGCTCTGTGTTTCAACATGTTTTATAAATTGTTCTTTTTCCAGAAAAACAGCCTTTGCTTCCTCATAGTTCCCAGCATTCTTCAAACGTTCCAGAAGACCTGCCATTTGCTCCTTCACATCCTGCGCATTGGGACGTGCATAAGTCATTTCAGAAAATTTCATTGTGATCGTTGCTCCTTTTCCTTCCTATTTAAATAAATGTTATCTGATATACGCCATCTCTAACACTCGGCGCATATCATGGTTCTTGCCTAATCATAACATAAATTCATACAGAAAGCACCTTATCTTTTACTTTCCTTCCACCTTTCCTTCCCTTCCCGTCTTTCCTTCCAACTCGGGAAACTTTTAATCCCCTCTATAGTGATTCCCATTCGTATTCCCCAAATTTGAATCATCATACCCATAAGCATGCTCCCGAAGATTCCGAGCATCGAAACCTCCGGGAATCATTACACATACAATACATACAATAAGGACCGTTCGCGTACCGCTCCCTGTTTTTATCCTATGCTATTAATTTATACGCTATTAATTGATACTTAAACCGGCGCTTGCATACCCTGCAACTGTATTGAGCAATGTCAGTCCGCTTGCCGTTGCTGAAAATACCAACATCAGCCGTGTCTGAGCCGTTACCGGAATATTGAGTCCTGTAAGCGCTCCGTTCAGCAATGTCCCAACGGATATAACCCCGGTAAGGGCTGGTGTCAGGTTGATCAGTGTTCCGGCAATCGGAGCAAATACATTATTCGGTGTTGCAGACTGATAAATCTGCGCATTTACCGTAACAGTGGAACCGATTAAGGAAAGCGCTACGGTCGTACTGAAAAACGCACTGAAGGAGGTAATGATACCTGCACGCGGCACCTGGAACGCAAAGTTGGAAAGCGTTCCGCTGGCATTTGTAATATCAATTGTAGACCCTAATAACGTAAGCCCCTGCGCACTGCTTCCAAAACCAACAAACGCTGGCAGCCCCGCAAGGCCTCCGGCAACTGTCGTCAGGGAAACCGGAAGTCCCGACGCAAATGGAATAATCGCTCCCGTACCTGCGACACCTGTTGGGCCTGTCGCACCGGTCGGACCGGTTACTCCATCCGCTCCTGTGGCTCCCGTCGCTCCGGTTGGGCCCGTTGCTCCTGTCGGACCCGTTGCTCCCGTTGGACCTGTTGCCCCGTCAGCTCCCGTCGCTCCTGTCGGACCCGTTGCCCCCGTAGGGCCGGTTGCTCCCGTTGGACCTGTTGCTCCGTCGGCTCC